>CAXHHE010000006.1:0-25443 GCA_964016365.1 uncultured Bacteriovorax sp.
ACAGAAGCCTTCGTCGGCAGCGTCAGATGTGTATAAGAGACAGGAATTATGACTAATATCAAAACTCAAGGAGGGGCCCGTGTCCAATCTTGATGAATCAAAGGCCGTTCTCACTCACGACATCAACTCAACACTGTCCTCACTTTTAAGTGCACTGGAATTGATGAGCGATGAATGGAAAAAGAACCCAGAATTAGTTGATAAAATCCTTCCACTAACAGAACAGAAATTTTCCCTGCTAAAAGAGCAGTTAATCCTTTACCGAAACACAAAGAACTAAATTTCCATCTATTAAATATTTAAATCGCAGTTAAACTGGATTCATCCAATACTCAATGGGAGGATTTCTTGAGATTAGCTGTGATTTTTGTTTTGGCATTATCAATTCATATTCTATATGCCCAAGAGCAAAAAGTGGTTCAAGAGAAATCGTTCGTTGAGAAAATGCGCCCAACTTTAATGAAAGTGTTGGGTGAAGAGTGGACTGTTAAGTTGATCGGTGCCGATAAAGTTATTCCCAAAGACGAAGTGCCAATGCCAGTAATCCCAAAAATCGTGGACGATGCTCGCTCAACTGCTGTTTACAACAAGAAACAAGATAAAGTTATTTTAAAGCCGGAAGTTGAAGAGAAATTCAATTATGCCTACATTAAAGAACTTTACGAAGCGACAAGGCAAGAGAAACCAAATGATGATGAACTTGGAAAATTCCTGAACGTTCTTTCCCAAGGAGGAACGCGTGAAGGCGTTTACCGTTCACTGGTTCTTGATTCAACTTATGCAGGAATGGAAAACTGGGATAAACCAGTTAAAAATGCAACAGCTGATTTTGCTGTTTATTTCTACGATAAATATTTTGGAAAAAAAGTTGCTAAGAAAAGTTTTGAAGGAATGAGTGTCTTTACTTTAAAGAGACTAGTGACTGAAAAGGCCTTAGAAATTGCCGATGCTTTCGGTGATGACCGTGACGGTTTAGAGAGATGGTATGCCATTATGTCATCAGACTTAGCGACAAGATTCCCACAAATCTGGTCAAACCCGCTTCGTAAAAAGAACTCGGCCCTGGATCATAAAGCATGGGCAAGCAAGGTTCCAGTTCAGCATATTAAGTCTGAACTCATCATCAAGATTCATTCGGCGTTTAATTCAATGATGTAGTTATTCCCAAAACGGGTTTTCAATATCAGTCAGGATTTTTAACAAGCGCTCAACTCCCAATGCAATTCCGCTGGAAACCGGCAGACCTCTTTCCATTGCTTGGTAAAGGACTTGTGGCTCAGGAAGTTTATAGCCGTAGAGCTTCTCTTTTTCTTTTGCCTGGAAATGAAATCTCTCTTTCTGAATTGTCAGATCGCGCAATTCGTTAAAGCAATTGCAAAGCTCAACACCTTTTGAATAGATTTCAAAACGCTCACACACTCTCGGGTCTTCAGGTTTTAAAGTAGACAGAGCGCTTAAGTGATTTGGGAATTCATAGAGAAGCAGGTAAGGATAATGGGCCAAGTGAGGCTCAATTTTATTTAAGAAAAGCAGGAAGTAATAATCATCCCAAGAGAGTACTTCACCCTGAACAGGTAGAGGAACATCTTTGAAATTTTTCTCAATCAATTCTTTTAAATCTTTCGTCTCTAGGAAGTTCAGGATATCGACGTTTAGCATATCCAGAAAAAGTTCCTGGATAGTCGCGCGCTCAAATTTTGCGTTCAAAAGCGTTTGATCAACTGGAAGATTTTTTTCGTTGAGAGAATGCAGTGTGAATTTAAAAAGCTCTTCACAATCATCCATGATCTTTGTGTAGTGAGCTCCGGTTCTGTACCACTCCAGCATTAAAAACTGCGGACGGTGATTGGGAGCATTGGGTTCGTCACGAAATGAGTAACCAAGAGTAAAAATATTTTCAAATCCCAGCGAAAGAAGCTCTTTCATATGGAACTCTGGCGACGTGTTTAGATACCAAGGGCTTAAAGACTGCGTGCGCGCATGGGCCACCTGAAAAGGGTGGATATGAGTCTCCATTCCCGGGTTTTGCACCATCGGAGGAGGTAAAACATCCACAAAATTTCTTTGGATAAAAAATTGTCTTATCGCCCAAAGGATTTGGAATTGAGCGGCCAGTTTAACTTTACGCATATTAAGGACTTATATATGACAAATCCTCTGCTATGCAAGTTGAAAAAAAGGGTCTCTTCATTTATCTTGGGCACTCTCGAATTTTTAATTAAGCACAGGATTTTTAATGGATTGGTTATACGTTGTCGTCGGGCTCTTGGTTATCGCTCTTGCGTTTTTAGTTTTTAAGAAAAAACCAAAAACTCCTGAACTTCCAAAAAAAGAAGAAACTCCAACGCTTGCAACGAAAGCTCCGGTTGAAGAAAAAGCTTCAGCTGCTCAAACTGAAGCAACTCCAGCTCCAGTTCCAACTCCTGCGCCGACTCCGGCACCGGCCCCGAAAAAAGAAATCTCTTTCAGGGATAGGCTCAAACTTGGTTTGAGTCGCTCTCGCCAGGAAGTTTGGGGAAAACTCTCAGGACTATTCTCAGGCCCAAAACTAGATGACGATGCGATCGAATCAATTGAAGAGCTTCTTTACAGTGCGGATATTGGAACAGCGACTGTTTCAGAGCTGATTGAAGAGGTAAAAAAGAAAACCAAAGAGGGCGAGTTGGATGAAAACAGCTTCAAGTCTTTCTTATTTAATTTCCTGAAAGACAAAATGAAGCCGATTCAGGAAACAGTTGATCACTCACTTTATACTTTTAATAAAAACGAATCAGGCAAAACAAAAGTCATTATGGTTGTCGGAGTTAACGGTGCCGGAAAAACAACGACGATTGGAAAGCTCGCAACAAAGCTTCGCGCTCAAGGGGCGAGTGTTGTGGTTGGGGCCTGCGATACTTTTAGAGCTGCAGCTGTCGACCAATTACAAGTTTGGTGTGACCGTGCAGGTGCAACAATGATCAGGGCCAAAGAAGGTGCTAACCCATCGGGAGTTGGTTATGACGCTCTTCAAGCAGCGCTTAATGTGAATGCTGATTATTGTATTCTCGACACAGCAGGACGACTTCACACGAAGGAAAACCTGATGGATGAGCTTGCTAAAAGTAAAAACGTTTTAAAGAAACTAGATCCAACAGCTCCTCACCAAATTCTATTGGTGATCGACGCAATCACTGGTCAAAATGCTCTTCGTCAAGCGGAGGAGTTCCATAAGACTCTAGACCTAACCGGCTTGATTTTCACTAAATGCGATGGCTCTTCGAAGGCCGGAAGTGCAGTGACTCTTGTCTCTCAGTTAAAACTTCCAATCGCTTACATTGGTGTGGGGGAAACAGCTGAGGATTTAGATGTCTTCAATGTCGATGACTACTTGAATGCTCTCCTAGGAAACTAAAGGCAAACTTGGGAAATAAGAGGGTTTTCACTCTTATACGCAAGGCATTTTGTTTGACGAAAATTCCTCTATCGTTTACTCTTAATACAATGAATAACGAAAGAGAAATTCAAGAAGTATTTGAAGTACTAGGCTACAAAATCAAGCTTAAAAAAGATGAGAGACTTGTTGGTGTTAGTCCTAGTGATATTGTCGGATTTGTTCAATCTGAGGCTCAGAAAATATTTAAGCAATCACCGCAGTTGGCACCTCACCAGGTGGCAGTCCTGCTTGCACTTCAATTTGCAGGTGAGAAGTTGGCCCTGGAAAAAGAGTACCGCGAAAATATCACTCAACTGCGTTTAACCGCAGTCGATGCCCTTCAGTATATCGAAGAGGTTTCTCCCACAACCCGTTAAGAGTTTATTTGGGAACGAAAACAGAACTTCGATTGGCACTCAAGCAAAAACTCGGAGTCCTGAATGAGTCAGAGCAACTGAAGTTAAGTCAGAAGTTGTCTTCCAATCTCCACCAACTCTTAAACGATCTTGGCGTTATTCAAAAAAATTTAGTTATTGGAGTTTATGCTCCCATCGAGAAAGAACCAAAGTGGTTCCAATCTCTGGATGAGAGTTTTCATAAACTGACGGCTTACCCCGCTTTCGAATCAGGTGTGATGCTTTTTAAAAAGGCCGCATTATCTGAACTTGTAGAGAGTCAGGATTTTGGGGTGACGATTTTTGGGCCTAAAGCAGAGGCTCAGGTTGTAGAACCCCAGGTACTTTTGATCCCAGGCTTAGGCTTTGGAGTAAAGGGCGAAAGGTTGGGCCGTGGGAAGGGTTTTTATGACAAGTATCTCGAGTCGCATCCGGTGATTAAGATCGGAGTCAGCTTTGAAATACAAATTGAAAATAACATCCCGACTCAAGCGCATGATGTGAAAATGGATTTCGTGGTCACTGACCAGAAAGTATATATAACCAAACGATAGAACTTAAGGAGTTACTCATATGAACATCGCAATTATCTCTGCAGCCGTTGCAGCAGTCTTATTTGCCATCGTCGGAACTTTTATTGGTTTCATGGTAAAGAACGCGCAAGTTCAAAAAGATATTAAAGAAAAAGAAGGCAAGGGAAATGATATCGTTGAAAAAGCTAAAAAAGCTGCAGACGAAATCAAGTATAAGGCCCGCCAGGAAGCAAAAGAAATCGCGCGTGAAGAAAAAGAAAAATTAGACCGCGAAATCAACAACCGCACTAACGAAATCAAAAACCAAGAGCGCGAACTAGCTAAAAAAGACGCAACTCTTGATCGCAAAATCGAAGAACACGACAAAGAAGTAAAAGTTCTAAAAGAAAAAGAAATCGCTTTCGAAGTCTCTAAAAAACTTCACGAAGAAGAAGCAACTAAGCTTAAAAAGAAACAAGACGAATTCTCTGATCGTTTGGCCCAAGTTGCTCAAATGACAAAAGAAGAAGCGAAGAGTGAACTACTTCGCGCGATGGAAGAAGAAGCTCGTGTAGACTTCTCTAAAGTTCTAAGAAGAATCGAAGAAGAAACAAAAGAAGAAGCAGAAGCTAAATCAAAAAGAATCGTCGGTATTGCCATCCAAAGATTTGCTGGTGAATACGTTGGTGAAAAAACTATCGGTTCGGTTGAACTTCCAAGTGACGATGTTAAAGGTCGCTTGATCGGTCGCGAAGGACGTAACATCCGCGCGTTCGAACAAATCTGTGGTGTGGATCTTATTATTGACGATACTCCAGAAGTTGTTGTTATCTCTTCTTTCAACGTCGTAAGAAAAGAAATCGCCAGAATGGTTATCCAGAAGCTAATCGCTGACGGACGTATCCACCCAGCAAAAATCGAAGAATTCCATGACAAGTCTAAAGCTGAAATGGAAAGACAACTTCGCGATCTGGGGGAAAAAGCTCAGATGGAAATCGGAGTTCACGGTATTCACCCTGAAATTCTAAAACTGGTTGGAGCTCTTCAATGGAGAACTTCATACACTCAAAACCAATATCAACACGCAATTGAAGCTGCATTCGTTTGTGGAGCTATGGCCGCTGAACTTGGATTAAACGTAAAACAAGCTCGTCGTGCAGCTCTTCTTCACGATGTCGGTAAAGTTATTGACGCTTCAGCTGAAGGATCTCACGCCGTTGTTGGTGCTGACTTCCTGAAGAAATATGGAGAGTCTCCAGATATCGTGCACGCGGTTCGTGCTCACCACGATGATGAAAAACCAGAATCAGTTCTTGCTCACCTTGTTGCTGCGGCAGATGCTCTATCAGGAGCTCGTCCAGGTGCTAGAAAAGCAATGATGGAATCATACGTATCTCGTCTAACGGACATTGAAGAAATCGTTAATAGCTTCGAAGGTGTTTCGAAATCGTACGCGATCTCTGGTGGACGCGAAGTAAGAGTTTTCGTAGAAAACGATCGCGTAACAGATGAGGAAACAGTCATGCTTTCTCGTGACATCGCTAAGAAGATCGAAGAAGAGATGTCTTATCCTGGAACGATTAAGATTACAGTACTAAGAGAAACAAAAGCTGTCGGTATCGCGAAATAAAATAATAGAAAGTGCAGCCTTCGGGCTGCATTTTTTTTGGGATTAGATTAATACATGGAAGATAATCAATTCGCACTTATAACCGGAACCTCATCCGGCCTCGGCTTTGAAATGGCCGAATTCCTTCTAGAAGAAGGCTATACAGTTATCGGCGTTTCACGCCGTGGCACTCCGATCGACAATCCAAATTTCATCGACATTATTTGCGATATTAAAGACGAAGCCTCTGTTGAAGAGATGTACGAACTCATTGGCAATCACACTAATGAATTGCACATGATTGTCTTAAACGCCGGTATCTTTGAAATGTCTCCGTTAGTTGAAACATCGACTAAAGAATTCTCTGATCACCTGATGACAAACGTTGTTGGGGCTTTCCATATTCTAAAGCATTCAAGTGACTTCATCGTTGAAGATGAAACTCATATTGTGACAGTGTCTTCAATCGCTTCTAAAAAGGGGCTGGCCAATATTTCTGCTTATAGTGCTTCAAAGTTTGCTTTAAACGGCATGATCGAGTCGTTAAGAGAAGAGTGGGCGCATTTAGGTGTACGCTTCTCAACGCTAATGCCAGGAGCGATTGCGACTCCAATTTGGGAAGAAGGAGATATGGATCTTCCACGCGATCAAATGATGAGCGTAGATGATTTCATGCATGTTTTTCAAATGGTCACGAGAAGTCCAAGACTCGTGCAATTCCCTGAGATTGTCTTTTTACATAAAAAAGGAATTGTGAAATGAAGTTGTGGGAAAAGCTTTCACCAAAGGCGAGATACTACATTATTTCTTTTGCTAACCTTGCTGTCTGTTGGGGCATTCTCTATCTTTTGAATCTTGATTTCTTAAACATCATTTTCTTTTTAACGGCCTTTACCTGGCACTTCGCTCTTTTAACCCCTGGTCTAAAAGAGCAGATTCTTACCAGCAACAACAGATTTTCATTCCTGGCCGTGGTGGTGAGATCAAATCACTATTTGCAAATGTTTATTAATCTTAAACGCGTGCCTTATGCTTCATCGTTCATCAGAGCGATCTCGCCAGTGATTTTTACCTTATTGTTATTTATGGTAGGTGGAAAAGGGAATATTCTTTTTACTCTGCTTGGATCGTTTTGTTTTGAAGCGGTTTATCTTTTTTCAAAGAGAAAAAAAGATGAGCTTCCACCTATCCCTTCAGAGCATACAGATGCCCCAGAAATTGCTCCAGAGTCTCAGCACGTAAAAAAGAGCCTCGAATAGTTTCGAAGTCTTCATAGTCATCAAATAAATTGCGCGAGAAAGATTTAAAACGCTTAAGGATTAAGTTGTCTGCCCAGCCAATTTGTCTGTATTCGAACATCAAAGCATCAAAATAAAGCTCTAAGTATTTTTTTCTTTCATAGAGAAGGAAAGTGTCGTCGATGTTGCCGTCATCTTCGACATAGTCTTTGTAAATCTTGGCCAGCCATGGAGTTTTGAGTGCACTTCTTCCAAACATAACCGAATGGCATTTGGTGTCTTTAAAAACTTTTTCAATATCTTCAGCAATCCAGATGTCACCATTTCCGATAAGTGGAACTTTAACTTCTTCAACGGCCTTTTTAATATAGCTCCAGTCTGCGACTCCCTTGTAGAGTTGGTCACGTGTGCGGGCATGAAGAGTGATGGCCTCTACACCTTCGTCTTGAATAAGTTTTAATGTATCGGAGAAATTGCTATCGTCGCGGTAACCGATGCGCATTTTTACAGAGAAGTGTCCGGTAAAATTTGAACGAATGGTTTTTAAAACGTGTGAAAGTGCTTTGTGGTTGGATAAAAGATAGGCTCCACCAAAGTGTGAGTTAACTTTCTTTGAAGGACACCCAAGATTTAAATCAAGATGATCCATTTTAAGTGATTCAAGAATATCGACGACATCTTTAGTTTGTGCGCGCTCTGTGGTGAGAATTTGAAAAGAGTTTTTCTTTCGCCATTCAGGATTTTTTAAGATGCGCTCGCCATAATGCTCGACGATCATTCTTTCAGTCACCTTACCGACAGTTGGTACGCGCAAGAAATCCGTAAAAAGATGATCCCACTCAGGAAAAGTCTTCATGAGAGCTATGCGATATGGCTCATCGGTAATGCCTTCCATCGGTGCGAAGAGCAGGGATTTTTTAGGAAACACGTCGAAATTATTCATCGAGCATGTTAGTATCAGGAACCCATTCAAAGGAAAAGACACTTGAAAAAAAATCTCACCGTTTCTATTGCGATTTTTATCAAAGACGTAGAGGCCGAAAGCTTTAAGGTCTGGACCCAAGTGCGCCTGGAAGAGGGAGCGCTTTATGGAAAGCTGGAATTCCCGGGAGGGAAGATCGAAGTAGGCGAAACTCCGGAAGGGGCCTGCAGAAGAGAGGTTCACGAGGAAGTGGATTTACTTCTTCCACAGGATGAAAAGCTGGTTCTTTTTAAGTACCAGGACTACTCGGTAGAACATAAGAATATTTGTTTATTCGTCTTCATTTCAAAATTCCAAGACTTACCAGCGGAAAAAGGGCAGTGGCTCACAGTCCCATACAATGAAAAATCCGCTTCTTTACAAGGGAAGATTCCCCCGATAAACCATGTCATTATCGATGATTTAGCTGTATATATAAAAACTCAATACGAACAGGGCGCACTTCAGTACTTATGGCAACACTAGATTTTATTAAAACGATTGCAGACTTCTTTCTTTTATCAGTGGCCTGGTCGCTGATTCTTTTTTCACCAATCGCTTCTTCAAAGTTAACTGGAGCAGGTCTCATTAAGCTTCTGTCTAATACTGCTATCGGTGCATTGGTGATCTCAATGGTCATCCAAGGGGTGACCCCGGCGCAGATGATGACGATGAGCTTTGGGTTAAAAGCTGTCTCGCTTGTTTCAATGATTCTTATTTCTACTTTCCATCAAGATGATAAGTCTCTTCCAATGTGGGGACTTTATGCAATCAATAGTGTGATCTTGGCCTACTTACTTTGCGGGCTAGTGAGCTTTAACGTTTTAAATTCAGTATTTATTATTTTAGCAGCGCTTTTTTTAGGAGTGATTACTTACTCAATGCTTTTAGGGCATTGGTATTTAGTTGTTCCAAAGCTATCAGAACAGCCACTCAAAGTAGCCGCGGTGATTACGTGGATTATTCTAGCGGTGAAAATCATCTGGAGCTCATACTCATTAATGCACAACTATGACTTCTTTGAAGAGCAAACTCAGCTGGGAGCAGGGTATGCTTTTAACTGGATGCTTTTAACGATGAGAGTGTCTTTTGGTTATTTAGTGATTCTGGGAATGACCTATTTTAACTGGAAACTTTTAAAACTAAGATCAATTCAAAGTTCGACTGGGATTCTCTACGCGATGACATTTTTCGTTTTCATTGGAGAATTGGTTTCAACTTACATCTTTTTTAACTACGGGCTTTATATATGATGACTGTTCAATTCACGTGTAAACATTGTGGTTCAAGCGTTCACGTTTACCCTGAAACAAGCGCTCACAAAATTCAGTGCGATGTTTGTCAGACAGAGCAGGAAGTGAAATTTGATCACAATCATGAAGAAGGAATTCTCAAAGACTGCCCGTCGTGTGAGAGAAAAGACTTTTACTCACAAAAAGACTTCAACAGAAAGCTGGGAGTGATTCTCTTTGTTTCTGCGGCCATTATTTCAACTGTATTGCTTTATTTCGGGATTAATCCGCTTTGGTACCTAAGTACTTTTGTGTTCCTGTACGCTCTGGACTTCTTTTTATTTAGAAGACTGCAAGTCATCGCGATTTGCTACAAGTGCCAAACGATTTTCAGGAACGTGAAGAATATTGAGGAAATTCCGGGGTTTAACCACGAAATGAATGATCGCATCATATATTCGGACCATAACTTCCACGGTAAGCCTCTAGATCATTGATAATAGGTCGCAATTAGACTTCGGGGGCACCTTCCTGTATAATGATTAGATTAGTTTTTGTTTACTAGTTACTAACTTAACCAGGACTTTTCCATAGAACCCCCGCTTGAATATTTAGTCTCTTCCTACGAAATTTTCGCTCTAATTCTTTGTTTTATCGCAGCCGCTTTTTTCTCAGCCGCTGAAGCCGCACTTTTATCTATCGGTGTAGACCGTGCTCGCCAACTTATTGAAGAAGGTGGAGCAAAAGGTAAAGCTATGGCCTTCATGATCTTGAGACCATCAGAGCTTCTTGCAACGATCCTAGTAGGAAATAACATCGCCAACATTCTTGCCGGATCGATTACAACATCCATCACGGCAGCTTACACCGGAAGCAGTATCGTCGGTATCGCTCTCGGGTTAACGACGGTTATCATCATTATATTCGGAGAAATTATCCCGAAGACGATTGGTAGAACACACGCTGAAAAATTCTCAGTCATCGTTATTCGCTCATTGCAGATCTGTTTTTACCTTCTATACCCGGTAATCAAATCTATCGTTTGGTTCATTGGAACAATTTTAGGTGACAGTGCTGAAGTGACCGGAAGAATGGTGACGAAAGATGATATCGAATTCATGATTTCTAAAGCAGAAAAAGAAAGAACGATGGACTCAAAACAAATCGATCTTCTTTCTTCGATTCTAGAGTTCCCGATGATCAAAGTTAAAGACATCATGATTTCCAGAGTGAGAGTTAACTACGCTCAGGTCAGCTGGAACTTCGAAGAGATGATGAACTACGTAAGAGAAACCGGTAACTCACGTTACCCGGTTGTCGACGGAGAGTTGGAAAACATCGTTGGATTCCTGCACGTAAAAGACTTAGCTTTCGTAACAGATGAAGAGAAGAAAAACTTTAAAATGGAAAAACTTTTAAAGCCGCCTTTCTTCGTTTATGAACATATGAAGATCCAGTCGGTCTTTGACCACATGAACAGAAAGAAAGTTCACTTGGCACTGGTTAAAGATGAAAACGGAACAGTTGTTGGTATTGTGACTTTGGAAGATATTATCGAAGAGATTTTCGGTGAAATTCACGATGAGCACGATGACGTTGAAGAAATTGAAAAGGGTCTTGAAGAAGCAAACCTGGAAGACGGTATTGTCGTCGAGGGAGATATTTCTTTAAGAGAGCTTTATAGTGACTACGACATTAAAATTCCTCTGAATGATAACTACTCAACTCTGGCGGGATTTATGCTGGATATGCTGGGGAACACTTTCCCAGAGCAGGATCAGATCATTGTTTGGGAAGGGCTATCATTTAATCTGGAAATCGTAGAAGACCACGTGATCAAACAAATACGTATTAAAGACGTCGATGGCGAAAAACATATTTTCTCTAAGAAAGAGCACGCTGAACTGGTAGAGAAAAACGACATCGAAGCTTCACTTAATCTTCAAGAAAAAGAGTAGATCTAAAGAATGCTCTCCGGAGCATTCTTCTTTCCTTTGGATGAGCATATGAAAATTCATGATGTAGCGGTAATTGGCGGTGGCTCTGCTGGAGTTATGGCCGTTCTTAGAACTGTTTTAAACAACGATGAATGTCTTTTTTTTCCGGGGTCACCAAAAGATAAAAAACGCTCGCGCGCTTTTTGGGTGACCAAAGTTGAGAACATGCCGGGGCATCTTGAATATAAAAAAGGTATCGACGAACCCAATAAAGAATCTCTCGACTGGTTAGCTGCTGGTCCATTCAAAGATAAATTAATCTGGAAAAAGAACACAGGAATAGTCAGTGTCAAAAAAGAAGAAGATGGAATTTTCACTTTAACTGATAACAAAAATGAAGTGTATCAGGCCCGTTATGTGATTTTATGTACAGGAGTGATGGACGTTCAACCGACGATTCAAGGATCAATTGAAACGATCTATCCGTACGCTAATATTCAATTAGCAGATTACTGTTTGAGATGTGATGGGCACCATGTGCTTAACAAAAAGATTGCGATCTTTGGCCATAACTCAGGAGCTGCATGGGTGGGAATCATGTTGTATGAACGCTACCAATGTCCGGAGGTAACGATTCTTACTAACGGAGAAGCGCCGAGTTTTGATGAAGAAACAACAGCATTGATGAAGAGATACAATTTCAAAATTGTTACTGAAGCGATTACTGAAATAAAAGGTGATCCAAAAAATAAAATCTTAAATGGATTTGTTTGTGGTGATAAAAACGTTGAAGCAGATTACGCTTTCATCGCACTAGGGATGATCGTCTACAATGAACTGGCAAAAATGTTAGGGGCCAATCTTGACCAAAGAGGTTTTGTGGTGACCGATAACAAGGGTAAGTCAAGTGTAGATGGGCTGTATGTCGCAGGGGATTTGAGAGCGAACACCAAAAAACAAATATATACAGCATGGGATGGAGCTGTTGATTCTGCTGATGAAATCAACGTTTTGATCCGTCGAAAAAAGCGAACTGAAGCCTCACTATTATGACAGATCATATAGAGCAGTATGGGTGTAAAGTATCCTTAAGAAGATAACCAAAATGGTTAACTTCCTATGTACTAACACGTCAGCCATGGAGGATGACAGCATGAAAACTTTCAATACTGCAGATATGGTAAATGAGGCGACAAGTGAAATCGAGAAAATCGCGCCAAGAAATTCGCACGTAGAAATCGATGTTAAAGAAGACCCTGCAGGTCACTTTAGCACTAACATTAAACTACAAACTAAAACTAGAACTTACTTCGCTAAAAAGGAAGATACATTTCTCTACCGAAGTTTTTCAAAAGCACTGCGAGCGATTAAAGCGCAAATTCAAAAAAAGCGTGTTAATCACATGCACTCTCAAGCGAGCTTGAAAAACACTTAGCTCCCTGAGCACTTAATCAAATCGAAAAAAAAGAGGCCCCGTTTAAAACGGGGCTTTTTTTTGACTCACTGTTTTTTATTGACAGCAATTTACTCGCCTTGGTTTAATAGTATAAATTTATTTATCAAGGGAAAAAAATGAAACACGTTTTATGGGTTTTGCTGTTGGTTCTCGTTTCTTCATGTGCAGGAAAAATTGAAAGCAATATTCCTAAGCCGGGGACAATAAAACAGGAAGAAGCTCTGAAGGTTGATGTTTTTTCTCTGACCTACCACAAGCAACTTGGTTCATGCACTTCACTCCCGATCAGCCACCGCGTTTTATCTTTTAATTTCATTCCATTAGCGAAGAGTGGAGACGATATTTTTGTTGGTGTACTGGAAGTGTTGTTGGATGAACAGGCAAAAACCTACCGGGCGATTTACAAAGAATACCCGGGAGCGGCCAACACTGATCAAAATGTTTTCACAATGAATCTGAATGGAAGCTTTGAAGTGATTAAAGCTCAGGATAATAACAGCAATGATAAATTGATTTTAGGAAACCTGGGAGAAGTAAACCCAACTCTAAAGTCAGACCGTGTTCGTTTCCTGTTAAAACTTGATTCTGATCTGAATAGAGAAGTAACTCAGCCAGAAGTGCTGGGGTATGTTCAACAAAAAGGAACAGAGTTAGTAGACGATAATTGTTTACTTTAAGGGAGCGATTTCAACGTCGCCAAGCACCTTTGCCCGGCAAGAAAGGCGGACAGTCTTTCCCGGGTAAGAGTCTTTGATATGTTCGATTGTATCTGTTTCCACCACACCCATAGGGGATAAGTTTTCGATTCCTTTGATAACTTCAATGCGGCATGAGCCGCACGAGCCGGCCAGGCATCCATGAGGCAAACTCAGGTTTTGACGATCCAGTTCATCATATAAGATTTGGCTTAAATTAACTTTGTATTCACGAGGCTTTGAAGGCTCCTTTTCATTGGGAGATTCAGAGGAACCCGGAAGGTGAACTAACACGGTGGGCATATTTATTTTATCCTTCAAAGAATAATATCTTCCCAATTGTAAAACACGATGCAAAATTATCCAACTCAAAAGTGAGGAATGACAATGTTTACTTTCGAAAAACTATACTCAATGGGACACGAAGAAGTGGTATTTTTCTCTGACCCTTCATGTGGCCTAAAAGCTATCGTAGCGATTCACAACACGACTCTTGGACCAGCTCTAGGTGGAACAAGAATGTGGAACTACAAATCAATCGACGATGCTATCGAAGATGCTCTTCGTTTATCTCGTGGTATGACTTACAAAAACTCAATCTCAGGTCTTAACCTTGGTGGTGGTAAAGCGGTTATCATGGGAGATCCTACAAAGGATAAATCAGAAGCCCTTTTCAGATCGTACGGAAGATTCGTTGAGTCTCTTAACGGCCGTTACATCACGGCTGAAGACGTTAACACTACTGTTGACGACATGGAATTCATCTTCGCTGAAACAAACAACGTAACTGGTGTTGCTGAAATCAACGGTGGATCTGGTAACCCTTCTCCATGGACAGCTCGCGGTGTATTCCGTGGGATGGAAGCTTCAGCTCTTAAAGTTTTTGGTGACCGTTCACTGAAAGGTAAAGTTGTTGCTCTTCAAGGTGCTGGTTCAGTTGGAACTCACTTAGGAAGACACCTGTATGAATCAGGAGCGAAAGTTCTTTTCACTGACATGAACGAAGCAAACATCGCTCGTTTCAAAGAAGCAGTACCTAACGCTGAATTCGTAGGTCTTAATGACATTTACGATGTTAAGTGTGACATCTACGCTCCATGTGCTTTAGGTGCAACTGTTAACGATCAAACAATCGATAGAATCAAAGCTAAGATCATCTGTGGTGCTGCTAACAACCAACTAGCAGAAAACCGTCACGGAGATATGCTAAAAGAAAAAGGTATCCTATATGCTCCAGACTACCTGATCAATGCGGGTGGGGTAATGAACGTATCAATCGAATTCGAAGGCTGGTCAGCTGAGAAGGCGACAAAAATGGTAGATAAAATCTACGATACGACTCTAAAAATCTTCAAGCTATCTGATGAGCAAAATATTCCGGTGTATAAAGCTACAGATTTAATGGCCGAACAAAGAATTCAGTCTATTAAAAACATCAGAGGGAAGTACCTAGGGAACCTAAGCCATAGATTCCCAGGACGTAAGTCTCGTTCTCGTTAATCTCTAAATTAAATAAGGTCACCAAGCTAATGAGCTTTGGTGACCTTTTTTTCCCCTTCCTTACTACCTCTTAGTTAACTCCAGTAAATACTTTATAATCTTAATGAGGATATATGATCCCCATTAAGGCGATTTTTAATACTATTTTTCTTCTGTCGGTTCTGCTGTTAGTAGGGTGTGTAAACTCGGCAAAAAAAGAAGAAGTGAAAGAGTCACCTGGAGTGGTCAATCGCTTAATTGCCAACAATATTACACCTGCTGATTTTCCTTCCAAAACTCAATCAATCATCACGCTAGACTACACGAGTGTTGATCACGATTTAGCTTCAAGCTGCACTATTTCTCAGCTCTCGCACGTAAGTGTGTCTCAGGCCTGTAGTTGTGATCAATTGGGAGTTTGCACCGTTGGAGTGACTGGCGCTGCGGCCTATACTGGTTCCGCCGGATTTAGTTTTAATGTCTCAGCAGCGGGGAAAACATCGACAACGGGAAAAGCTAATTTTTCAATTACTGCTCCTCCTGCAGGAAGTAATGAGGCCCCGACAATTTCACCTATCAGCGCAAAAACAACAACGGAAGGAGTGGCCGTTTCTAATATCGCGTTTACTGTTGCCGATACCGATTCAATTGTTTCTTGTGCAAATGTTACGGTGGCCTCTTCGAATACGACACTTATACCAGTCTCAAATGTAGTCATTAGTGGCTCAGGAACGAGTTGCTCTCTGACTGTGACTCCAACATCAAATCAAATTGGTTCGAGTAATATTACGCTGACTTTAACAGACACAGGGACTCCTCTTCCAGCGAGAACGGCGGTTTCAAATTTTACGGTGACTGTTAATGCGTTTAATGATCCTCCGACGATCTCAACGGTTTCAGCACAAATTACCAATGAAGACACTCCAACCTCAGCGATTGCTTTCACTATTGGGGATGTGGATTCAACGTTAGCGTGTTCAAATGTAACAGCGACTTCATCAAACACATCTTTGGTTGCTGTTTCAAATATTGTGATTGCAGGAACAGCACCTAATTGTACAGTGACTCTTTCTCCTGGCTTAAATCAATCGGGAACAACGACGATCACGCTTACTGTCCGCGATAATGGAACTCCTCTGCCGGCCAAGACCGCTTCAACTGCTTTTGGCTTAACCGTGGTGGCAGTTAATGATCCGCCGGTGATTGCACCAATTGCGACTCAAGTGACTAATGAAAGTACAGCAAAGATGGTGAACTTCACCATCACTGATGTAGACTCTAATCTGACTTGTAATGGCAGCACAGTGATTACATCGTCGAACACGGCCTTGGTACCTAATACAAATATTTCAATCACGGGGATTGCTCCGAATTGTACGGCGACAATTACACCGGTAAGTGGCCAGTCGGGGACGACGACTTTAACCGTGGCCGTTTCGGATAATGGTTTCCCAATGCCAATTCAAACAACGACGACAACATTTAATCTTCAGGTGACGAAGGTTAATCAAGCGCCGACGATTTCTGCGATTACAAATCAGACGACTAATGAAGACACGGTCACAAGTGCGATTAACTTTACGATTGCGGATTCTGATTCGACAGTTTATTGCAGCAACGTCGCAGGGACATCGAGTAATACGGCCTTGATTGCCAATGCCAATATTGTTATTTCAGGGACGGCCCCAAATTGTATCGCGACGATTACACCAACGGCCAATGGATACGGTTCAGCGACAATAACGTTGACGTTAACTGATAATGGTACACCGATGCCAGCAATGACTGCGACGTCTGTTTTTACATTAACAGTAAATGCGGTTAATGATGCTCCAACTATGTCAGCGATTGCGACTCAAACAACAGGGCAGGCGACAGCAAGTTCTCCGATTGCTTTTACAATTGCGGATGTAGATTCAACTGTTTCATGCACAAGCAGTGTGACGGCTACTTCATCTAATACGACACTGATTCCCAACGCTAATATTGTTATTTCGGGAACAGCTCCAAATTGTCAGGCGGTGATTACTCCAGCTACAGGATACGGCTCGGCCACAATCACTTTGACATTAACTGATAATGGGACACCGATGCCGGCCTTGACGGCGACGAGAACGTTTACAATGAACGTCACTCAGGTTAATCAGGCCCCGGTTATTTCAGCTATCACTGCTCAAGGTACGAATGAAGATACAACAATCAGCGGGATTGCTTTTACAATTGCAGATGCAGACTCGACTGTTTACTGCAATAACGTAACGGGAACTTCAAGCAATACAGCACTTGTTCCAAATGCAAATATTGTGATTACAGGGACCGCGCCAAATTGTGTGGCGGCGATTACACCGACAGCTAACAATTCAGGTTCGGCGATGATTACGTTAACGTTAACTGACAACGGAGTTCCGTTGCCGGCCAAAACGGCGACGTCTGCTTTCACATTAACAGTGAATGCGGTCAATGATGCTCCAACTATTTCTGCAATCACGAATAAATCAACTGATGAAGATACACCAACGAGCGCGATCACTTTTACGATTGCAGATATTGATTCCACACTAACCTGTAGCGGAAACGTAGCGGGAACTTCATCCAATACATCACTTGTTCCGAACGCAAATATTGTTATCTCTGGAACGGCTCCAAACTGTCAGGCTGTAATCACACCAGCAGCAAACGCCAGTGGTTCAGCAACAATTACTTTAACTGTTTCAGACAATGGGACGCCAATGCCGGCCATGACTGCAACGAGCGTGTTTGGTTTGACCGTGGCGCCAGTGCCTGATATCTCTGGATCATTAACAGTTGCAAGCAATCTTTCGGGAATTGCCTCTTCATATTCTGGAAACTCATATGCCCGAACAATTAATTTTGCCGGACTGACAGCTGATGAGGCCCTCAATTCAGTTGAAGTGTGTTTGGGAACGGCTGCAGGGTCGTGCGATGTCTCTTCTTGGGTTGAAGCAACTGGATACACGACTTCGGGTTCAGCTCCAAGTGTTTCGTTGGGAGGGAGCTATAAGTTAAAAAGTGGTGTGGGCGGTGCTCAGACATTTACGATCTACCCATCTTGTAGTTCAACTAATAACTATTACTATTCAGTAAGAGGGACTAGTGCGACATCGAAACTTTCAAATGTTGTGAGCACACCCGCCTGGACATTTTGGGAGCCAAGTTGTCTTGGATCAACGGTGCTGGCGCAATGGTTAGATGTAACAGAGACAGCGACCATGACTTTCGTAAGTACGGCCATTAGTCAGATCAATGATAAATCTGGTAATGGGCGGAATATGACTCAAGCCACGACCAATAAGAGACCGGCCTATAGTGCAAGTAGTATGGGGACAAATCTTCCGGGGATAACCTTTAATGGAACTCAGAGTGCGGCCAATGGTTCAAGCCTTACGGGGACAAAATTTGTGTATGATTTGGGTGCTTCATCTATCTTCACTGTTATGAAAGCGGCAGCGATCAATGCTAATAGATATATTTATAGTGAAGGAAACACTGGCACGACATCAAATGTATCTTATTCTCCTTTTGTCACTTCAACGACGAATACGATCACCAGTCTTCAGGTCAATAGCGGTAATGTCACCGAAGTGAACTTGCCGACAACTAGTACAACATTTTTCAATAACACAATCATGTTAGGAATGATGGAGGACTCAGGCACAACTTTTTACTCATACACCAATGGGACATCTCAATCACAGGCAAAGACAAATTACACCAGAGCGGGCTCGACACTCACGACTTCGAGAATAGGGGCGCGTTTTAGAAACAATGCTGAGACTGGCTGGATGGCCGGAGTTATGGGAGAGTTTATTGTAACTAATGGTGTTCTGAGTACACTGAACCGTCAGAAGCTCGAAGGTTATGCCGCTCATAAGTGGGGAGTCAGTGCTAACTTACCGGCAGCACATCCGTACAAGACAACTCCTCCGTAGTACCTGATTAAAAGGCCCTTTATTTAGAGGCCATCCTTACCGCATAGGAAAGAACTCCCGCATAGGATAAAATTATCCTATGAAAAAGAGTGCCCTCTTACTGACATTTTTCATTTTTTCTCAATCAGTTTTTGCCATTGATTTTGAAGACGCTGTTTTTCCGGAACTAGCGACAAGTGGTCGCGCTCTGGCGATGGGGAATGCTTTCATTTCTAAAGTCGATGATGCCTCAGCTGCTTTTTATAATCCAGCAGGGCTAGGAACTGTTCGTTATTCGCATTTACACCTTTCGAATTTTCACCTTGAAGTTAATAAAGGTCTTCTTTCTGCTGGAACAGGCGGAGCGATTACTGATGCTTTAAAAAATACCACAAAAATGTTTTCACTGGATGGAACGCGTGAAGTTTTAAAAGACAATGTTGGAAAGATTTCACACTCGCGTTTTCATATGCTGCCAAACTTTACTTCGCGCTATTTTAGTTTTGGTTATTTACTAGCTAAAAGAACAAGAGCAACAGTTGTCGATGATTCGACTGCTGGTTTTGAATTTGCTGATCGTTTAGATCATGGGCCATACGCCGCTCTTAATATCTCTCTTTTTGGGGGAGTGTTTAAGGCCGGGGTCTCGACGATTTTTTTAAATAGAAAAGAAATTATTGGAACAGCAGACCCGGCAGCGACATTAACAGTTGCAGATAATGCTTATAAAAAAGGGAACGCTTTCATTGGGACAGCAGGGGCCAAGATCACGCTTCCAATTGTTTTTCTTCCAACTTTTTCAGCGACAATGCACAACGCTTTTAAACAAGACTTTAAAAATGGAAGAGGAGCTGGTGTTCCTGATTCTATTAAGCAAAGTATTGATGTTGGTTTTTCAGTGACTCCACAAATCAGCAACAACAGCCGTATCCATTTTGAGATGAACTACAAAGATCTTTCAAATGAATTTAGTAGCGTTTCTGCTTCAAGAAAGTTCCTTCTGGGAATGGAAATTGATATTTCCCGCGTCTTTTTTATCCGCGCAGGTTATGGTGATGGATTCGGATCTTTTGGTTTAGGTGTGAAATCCAGAAAGCTGGAATTTGACCTGACAACCTACGCAGTAGACACCTCTTCGGCCAAGTTTAGAGGAGAAGAGGACCGCCGTTTCGCTCTTTCCCTTTCTAGCGGATTTTAATCCCAAAATTTTAGGCACTTACCCAATGAGAACGCAGGGCGTTTTCCCCCCTCAAATTTAGACATTACGGTCAGTTTTAGGTAGAGTCTTGTTACTTTATTTTATCACTTACTGAGGATCGAAATCTATGTTGGGAAAGACAGCAAAATCTAAAGCAAAAGCAACTCCACCGATGAAGGCGAAAGCTGCACCGGTTAAGGCAAAAGCAGCAGCACCGATTAAAGCAAAAGGTGGAGCGAATCAACACGCTAAAAAGCTGGAGCTCGCTAAAAAATATAACTTAGGTAAAAAAGAAATGCTTGAGATGCTCTCAAACATTTATACATCAAGAAAAGTAGACGACGCTGAAATCTCAATGAAGAAACAATCAAAAGCTTTCTTCCAGATCTCAGGAGCTGGTCACGAAGGAATCCTAACAGCAGCAGCAATGGTTCTTAAACCAAAGTACGACTGGTTTCTTCCATACTACCGCGACCGCGCTCTATGTTTAGGTCTTGGGGTTACTCCATACGAAATGTTATGTCAGGCAAACGGGAACACGGGTGATACAGCTTCATACGGTCGTATGATGCCAGCTCACTGGGGAAATAAACCGCTTAACATCGTTAACAAATCGTCTTGTACGGGAACTCAGTTCCTTCAAGCTTGTGGTCTTGCAGAAGCAGGGATCTGGTTTGAGAAACTAAAAAAAGAGCACAAAGTTGATGTTTCTTCTATGGACTACCACACTGACGAAATCGTTTACGTTTCAACTGGAGACGGAACAATTGCTCAAGGGGAATTCTGGGAAGGTTTAACAACTGCTTGTGTAAACAATCTTCCAGTTCTTTTCATGGTAGAAGATAACGGTTTTGCGATTTCAACGCCTACAACTGTTCAGTACCCAGAAGGATCAATTTCAAAAACTCTGGCAAATTTTCCTGGTTTAAAAATCTTCAACACTGATGGATGTTGTCCAATCGAATCTTTCGCGACAATGACTGAGGCTGCGAAGTACATTAGAAAAACAAGAAAGCCTGCTCTTGTTCACGCAACTGTAACAAGACCATACTCTCACTCACTTTCTGATGACCACGGAATGTATAGAACAAAAGCTGAGCTACACGAAGAAGGGTTAAGAGACGTTTTCAACGCTTTCCCTAAATTCCTGGTTGAAGCTGGTGTGATCACAGAAAAAGAAAGAGAAGAAGTTCTTAAAAAAGTAACTGCTGACGTTAAGGCAGCGATGGATAAAGCGATCAACACTGAGTGGCCGAAGCTGGACACAGTTCTTGATCACCTATACTCAGATGAGCATCCAATCACTGGATCTGAGTTTGAAACAGCTCCAAACTTCTCTGGAAAAGATGACGTGCCAATGGCCGCTTCTATCAACAAAGTTCTTCGTACTGAGTTTGCTAAAAACCCAATGCTAAGAATGTGGGGAGAGGACGTTGCAGACTTCTTCGAAAAAGAAAGACTGAACAACCCTGAACTAAAAGGTAAGGGTGGAGTATTCAAACTTACAGCAAACGTTCAACGTGAATCAAAAGACGGACAAGTATTCAACTCACCACTTGCAGAAGCCAACGTTATCGGTCGCGCGATCGGTATGGCGATTCGTGGAATCAAGCCGGTTGTTGAAATCCAGTTCTTCGATTACATCTGGACAGCTTATATGCAATTAAAGAACGAGATGGCGACACTTCGTTATAGATCAGGTGGAGACTTCAAGTGTCCAATGGTCGTACGTGTTCCAATCGGGGGATACCTAAAGGGTGGATCGATTTACCACTCACAATCAGGTGAATCTCTTTTCACTCACGTTCCAGGTATCCGTGTAGCGTTCCCATCGAACTCTGCAGATGCCGCTGGACTTCTAAGAACGGCAATCAAGGGTGATGACCCGGTTATGTTCCTAGAGCACAAACACTTATACTACCAAGGGTACAACCGTGCTGCTGATCCAGGGGATGAGTACATGATTCCATTTGGTAAGGCCCGCATTGCACGTGAAGGTGCAGACGCAACGATTGTTGCATGGGGTGCTTTGGTTCAAAAATCAATTGAAGCAGCTAAGAAATTAGAAGCAACAACTGGCAAGACAGTTGAAGTTATCGATCTAAGAACTCTTGCTCCATACGACTTCGAAGCTATCAAAAAATCGATCACAAAAACGTCTCGTTTAATGATTGCTCATGAAGAACACAAAACATCAGGATTCGCTGGAGAAATTGCAGCGAGAGTGAATGAAGAGTGCTTCGACCTTCTGGATGCACCAATCCTGCGTGTCGGGGCTATGGATGTTCACTGTGCATACAACCCAGCCCTTGAAGATGTGATTTTACCTCAGGTAAATCACGTTGAAGAAGTGCTGGAAAAACTTCTGAACTACTAATAAAAAAATGAAGCCCTCGAAAGAGGGCTTTTTTGTAAGTGCTATGATGAAAGATTTTTTCAACCTGCCTAAAGACTTGCCGGCCCCACATGATGATGGAGCTGCTGATCACCTAGAGGGAATGTCATTGCCTTCTCTTGTTCTGCATACGACTGAGGATAGGGAAGTAAACATCCGCAACCTGGCAAAACAACCAACCATCATTTTCTTTTATCCGCGAACAGGAGTGCCGAATGAGCCTGTCCCAGAAGGGTGGGATATGATTCCTGGCGCGCGCGGGTGTACACCTCAATCCTGTGGCTTTCGCGATCTTCATCAGGAATTTAAAACTCTAGGATACGCAGTTTTTGGAGCGAGCACGCAGACAACTGAGTTTCAGCAAGAGTTTGTGGAGCGTAATCACATTCCATTTGAGATTTTAAGCGATGAGGACCTGGCCTTAACTGAGGCCTTGGAGCTTCCTACTTTTGAATTTAATGGAGAAACCCTGATTAAACGAATGGTCTTAATCTTAGAGAATGAGAAGATCGAAAAAGTTTTTTACCCGGTGTTTCCACCTGATAAAAATGCAGAAGTTGTCCTCGATTGGATACAGTCTCAATTAAAATAACGCCAAGCCTCCAGATGAATGGCCTAGGTCATTCTTTAAGAGTGAATTAAGCAAATATTAAGGCCACATTTAGCTCTGACTGTTATAATATTAGAATTATATTCTTTTTTGAATAATTAAGGTAGGATTTACTTAATTAGACTAGAGTGATTCGAGGTTAGTTTGGGCCATATATTAGTGCTTGAAGATGAAGAGAGCGCACGCAATTATCTTCGCGAAAATATTTCATGTTATGGAAACATTTCTGTAGTTGGAACTCAGGAAGATATGGATTCTCAAATCCTGAAACATAAGTATGACTTAATTATTGCTGACTACTATTTAAAAGATAAAAACTGCTTTCAGGTTCTTTCAGAGTTCCGCTACCACCTAGGCCCGGTTCCTTTAATATTGGTTTCGGGAAGACCTTCTGTAGAGATGCTTTCACAGGCATTAGAAGAAAAGGTTTATGCTTTTATTCAGAAGCCCATCGATATTCAAAAATTAAAAAATAAAATCGAAACGTTTTATACTTTCAATCCGGACTTCGACATCAGAGGGCACAAAGTTATCCTTTTTCAGGACGACTGGAGTATTAAGATCAACGACCAGCTTTTCGAATTGACGGAAACTGAGTTTAAAATTTTCCGCTACTTCCTGGAGAGAGAAAACCAGGTGATTGACCGCCACGAACTGATCCATTACCTATGGGGAAATTCAAAATCTTCAAGGAATAAATTGGACACGCATTTGACCAATTTAAAAAACAAAGTTCCATTCGTAAAAGAGTCACTGCAAACTATTCCACGAGTGGGCTTCAAGCTTAAGTAAATGGATAATCTTAAATACAAGAAGTCCTTTCTCATCATCGCCTATGGGGTGTTGGTGCAGTTCTTTATTCTGCCCTTTCTTGAATACCCAATGCTTAAAGAGGAAATGGTCAAATCTTATCTCGTGGCCAAAACAATAACAGTCCTTGCATTGCTCTTTTTTATTTTAAGTGTGCATTTCAATAAGCTAGTGAAGTATTGGGTCATCATGTTTCATGTCTTCTGCTTTGCTTATGTACTTGTCGGCCAGTTTTTCAATCCGGGTTATCACTTTGCGGCCATTCAATACATGTTTGTCTCGGCCATTGTGTTTGAAGGCTTCTCTTTTGTCATTGCAGCTTTTCTTCCGATCTTTCTATTGGAGTACGCACTCCATCCCTTCGCCAAGACAGTTTACGCCGATTACCCATTTTACCATGGTGATGTTTTTAATGCTCTGATCTCTTCATGGATTGTGAGTGTTCTTCTGGAAAGATATGTTAGCCGCGTAAGAACGAAACAAAGTTTTCTCGATCGCAAATTAAGATACAAAGGGATCAAGACAGATCTCTTTCTCCACGACTTAAAAAACAAACTTCAGCCGCTCTCTGGAATCAAAGAACTGCAGGAGGTTGTGGAGGCCGTTCGTTCGTTTAATTCATCCAGTGAAGTCGAGCAACTGAGTTTTAAATCCGTCGTAATGGATTTAAAGAGCAAACATCAGATTGAGGGAGAGTGTCTGGTCACTGGAGATGAAGACTTCTTTATTGATCAGATGGATTTACAAACTATTCTTACGAATTTAATGAAAAACTCGCAGTCAGCTGCGAAGGCGAGAAGACTATCGCTGCAAATGATTTTAAAGAACCGCAGTTCTGGTTTTATGTATGAAGACAATGCCGGCGGAATGAACTTTGATCAATTAAGCCATTTCAATCAAAAGGAAATTGGACCTTATCGTGGAGCAGAGAAAAAAGGTTACGGTCTTTTTCTCATCAAAAAACTCGTCGAGCATCAGGGCGGAAAATTCCTGGTGAGAAAAACGTCCAACGGGACGCGTTTTGAAATTTCTTATTAGAAACAGTTAATCGAGTAGAACTCGTGATTTTCAGTCACGTAAGTCACCAGGCAAATTTCTTTGCTGATTTCTCTTGTTGTTAAATTCTTAATAGTAGTGCGTGCTGAGATTAGAGTGTACTCAGCGCTGTGTGTATCTACAAAATTAATTTTTGAAATTTTTAGAACTGACCATTCACCAGAGGCCTGGTAGTAAAATTCAATTTCTTCCTGGGCACTTGTATAAATTTCTTTAATGCTGCCAGCATGAAGTGGTGCTGATGCAAGAAGAAGTGAAAGGCAAAGTGCTGAAAGAAATTTCATATGAAGTCCTTTAAGAAACGTTTCAGCATTTGTACTGAAGGCCAGGTTGTTGGTCAAGTTAGACTTTCATTTTTTAACTTAAGTGGCTGAAAATAACAGGAGTCATGGCCGTATTTGTATGCAGAAAGATCAATAAAAAAACAATTGCGTATTTTCTTTTAGAAGTCTTGAGAATAAGCAGCGCCCAGACCGCCAGAATAAGAAAAACGGAAGAGCTGGTAAAACTCCCCTGAAG
>CAXHHE010000007.1:0-24917 GCA_964016365.1 uncultured Bacteriovorax sp.
GAGGGATCTTCAGCAACCGTCCACCACAAGGAGCGCCAGCATCAGCTGCGCCTGCAGCGGCGGCACCGGCAACTGCTGGAGCACCGAAACCACCAGGGAGTGGAGGAGCAGCCCCTGCGGGAGCGGCAAAACCACCGGTGAAGAAATAGGTAGGGCATGAGTTTTTTCTTAGATATGGTTGGCCGAAACGGACTCATCTTTGTGGTGGGGATGATGGTCTTCGCTCTAAGTTACAAGTATTCAATCAATATCTTCGACTGGATCGAGCGCCAGACCTATGGGACGCGCACGTATATTACAGAGAAACTGGAATTCCTTTTTATTGAAATCCCCCAAGACAGGCTAACGTATATGCTTTTGGCCTCTTCAGTGGGACTTGGTTGTTTTATCTTTTTATTCATTGGTTTTTTTGCCAGCTGGATTTTAGGAGCTATTCTCGGTGGGATCATGGCCTTTATTGGGTTTAAGGCCCCGAGATGGATTATTGATTACATGGTGGAAAAAAGAATTAAGGCCTATTCACTGCAAATGGTGGACGCCCTTCAGCTTCTTTCCAATGGAATCCGTGCCGGTCTTTCGGTTCCTCAAGCTATCGGGATGATTGTTGAAGAAATGCCCGCCCCAATCTCTCAAGAGTTCAATGTGCTTCTTCAGCAAAACAGAATCGGGATGCCGTTAGAAGAGTGTTTTGAAAACCTCGCGAAACGCGTGCCTCTGGAAGACAACGACATGTTCGTGTCTGCTGTAAATATTCTAAGGGAAACCGGGGGTAATCTTTCGGAGGTTTTTGATACGATCGTTGATGTAATCCGCGAAAGGGTAAGACTGCAACAAAAAGTTGACACTTACACTGCACAGGGGATGTTCCAGGGAATGACCATCGGGGCAATGCCGTACCTTCTGGGATTCGTCTATTTCCTACAAGATCCCAAGTCAATGACTCCGTTATTTACGACTCCGCTGGGTCTAGTATTTTTATTTGTAGCCTTAATCTTCGATATAGCAGGTATTTACGTTATAATGAAAATTGTAAAAATTAAGATCTAAAGAAATTGTTCAATTATACCGAATAATTAACTGTATTTTTTTCTAACAAGGAATGTGAATTATGAGTTTAAAAAAATCGCTGATAGCACTCTCTCTAATGCCGATGATGGCGTTTGGTGGTGTTAACTTAAAAAACGGAAACTTTTATATCACCTACACTGATATCATTGCTCCTGGTGGAGACCATGATTTAGAGGTGACGAGAACATATAACTCTAAGTCAACAGACAATGGCTGGTTTGGTTTCGGATGGGGATCTCTCTATGAAACAAAGCTAATGGTTTCTGCAGACGGATCAGTGGTGGTAATGGAAAACGGATCGGGAGCACAGACTCGTTTCGTTCCGAAAGAAGCAATCAACGTAGAGATTTCTTCTAAGAAAATTATCGAAGCTATGAAGAAAAAAGAACCGGTAAGTGACGTCATGGTTCAGTCGCTGATGAAGCGTTTGAATAGCGATGCTGAGCTTCGCCAGTTCTACTCGAAAAAATATAATATCGAGACAGTTTTAGCTGACGGAACAATGCTTTACTCAAACGACCGTGGAATCCAGACAATGGTGAAGGAGAAAACGGGATATAAGAGAACAGGTTCAGACGGGAAAGTTGATTACTTCGACAACGCAGGTAAATTGACAAAAATCTCGGATAAGAATGGATACAGCATTTCATTCGAATACAAGGGAGAGCAACTGTTTGCGATTAAAGACACGCAAGCAAAACAAATCCTTTTCGAGTGGTACCCGGACGGGAAAATTAAATCTGCAGCTTTCACTGGAGATAAAAAAGCGACTTATGCTTACGATACAAAAGGTAACCTTTCTACAAGTACAGACGTAGCAGGTAACACTTATAAGTATGATTATGACAGTAACCATAACTTAACAGGCATCACGTATATCGATACAACGAAGATGCAAGTGAAGTACGACAAGAACTCGTTTGCGACTGAAGTTATCGAAAGAAACGGGGAGTCTACAAAGTACAAGTACGAAAATAACCCGAAGAACCCGGATTTCCACTACTGGACAACTGTAACAAAGAAACCAGTAGAAGGACCTGAGTCTTCAAGCCGTTACGAATATGAAATTAAGACAAAACCAGATGGTCAGCAATACACATACAGAATTGCGACTGATGTAGATGGAATCAAAACTGAAACGATCTACTCTGAGTGTTGTTCTCTTCCACTTAAAATCACTCGTGGAAAAGACGTAACAACTTTCGAATACAATGCGAAAGGACTTCTTACAAAGAAAACATCAACTCGCGGAGAGTATGTTGAACTTGCTTATGACGACAAGATCAACAAGATCACAAGAGTTGTAAACAATGACGGCTGGACAAACTTCCAGTACGACAAGATCGGAAACCTGGCAAAAGCTGTTAATAGCGCAGGGAAATCAGTTCTTCTGATTTACGATCGCTCTGGAAAGATCACAAAAATGATCGACCAGGAAAAAGACGATGCTAAGACGAGAAGAACACTTTCTTTCAAATACAACTCACTTGGGAAACCAGTTGAGATTGAAATGGAGAACGTGGGAATCATCAACGTAGCATACGACAACTACGGTGAAATTAAGAAAGTTGAATCAAAAGCAGGCGCGAAAATGGCCCTACAAGTGACACAGGCATTCCAGTCACTTCTAAGCATTGTTAAACCTGCAGGTGTTAACTTAAATATGTAATGGACCTGGCCGGAGAAGGCCAATCGAAGGGAGAGAGTGTATGAAATTTTTATTAGTGATCGCGATGTCTACAGTACTTACAGGAACAGCTTTTGGTGCATGTTCATCATCATCACCAGCTGAGTGTAAGACAAAACAAGAGTGCGACGGAATTTCAAAAGAAGGACAGAAGTTTGTTTTCAATGAAAGTAGCAAAGTAAAATGTATGCTTCAAGAAACTTCAGTAGCAACAAACTGTCTTGAGAACAACAACTCAAGCCTGAATGTTTCTAAAACTGATGCTGCTTCAGGAAAAGACGGTACTACAGGAACGACTGGTACAACAAAATAGTCGCTGTTTTTCCTCTCTTCGACATACACTTAGATAATTTAAAAATGGACCGCCTGGTTAACAGGCGGTTTTCATAATCCGACCTGTCTCATAGAGACTTCCATTGTTAATCACTTCAGACACTTTCTAGGGGCACTTATAAGGCTTGTATGTGATACCCCATAATTTAGTGCTGATGACGAGGCAATACCTCTATAAAAGCCAAATAGCGTCTTTAATCAATATATGTATATCTTTCACACAGTGCTGTTTAAAGTTTAATCACTTTTTCAGAGGGAAATTCCTAAGTTTTTAAAATTGCAGATACCAAATCTTGGCATGGAGCCTGCAACTTAAAATACAAACAAAACCAGGGGAATTTTATGAAAGCACTAATCATCCTATCTCTTACTATAGTTTCACTTAACTCTTTTTCAGCTGAAGTTGGAGAAGATAAAAAAGGTGAATGTATCTACTCTAACCAATCTAATAAGAGAGATGCAAAAGAAGTAGTGGCCACGTCTTCAGATGACAAGAAACCAGAATCAAAGGCCGTTTCAAAATAGATTTTAATATCCATTTCTGCATACATTATTCTCACACTCCTTTTAAGAACCCCGCGAATGCGGGGTTTTTTAATGCCCTGAAATAATAAAAAACTGTGTAAATATTTTCCATGCCTGTCTAAAGTTTGGACGAAAATAGCTGAGCAATTTCTTCTAACTCATCAAAAGATCAAGAGCACAAAGTTGGCATTGTTAGTGCAACTACCAAAGCAAGAAAGCTTAAAAAACCAAAAAGGGGAATTATATGAAAGCACTAATTATCTCATCTCTACTTTTCTTTTCTTTAAGAGCAATGTCAGGTGAAGTTGGTGAAGACAAAAAAGGTGAATGTATCTACTCTAACCAATCTAATAAGAGAGATGCAAAAGTGGTAGTAGACACTTCTACAGAAGAAGCGAAGAAAGAAGCTATCAAGACAATTTCGAAATAAGTTTTAAAGACATTATTGATATTATAAAGAGGGGCCCACTGAATAGTGGGCCTTTCTTTTTTTATTCGTCGCTCAAGGCGCGTCTTAATCTTTCTTGTTCTTCATCACTGTACGTATCATCAGCAGGTCCATTTTCCTTGATGATTGACTTCTTCTTTTTGACCGCGGCCATTTTAGATTTTACCTGGTCCTCTTCCAATGAAGGTTCAGAGTTGGAGTAGAGTTTTTTTGAATATCTCTTGGTAGATGAAAACTTCTGTTTTGTGGCCTTGGCAGCATCGCGGGCATAGGGAGTCACCATGCTGTAGAGTTTGTCGAAAACTTGTCTTCCTCCACCAATCGGAATGCACATGATGGCAAAACTTAGAGTGAAATAAAAAATAAAACGAATGATAAACATGATAGTCCCTTATCTATTATCTTTTTCAACCAGGCGTTCAACTTTTTCAACGGCCTTAATCAGGTCGTCTCTTTCAAATGGCTTTTGCAGGAAATCGCTGGCACCGTTTGAGATCGATTCAATAACAATGCTTTCAATATTCAGAGAAGACATCATGATAATGAATTTTTCTCCTGTGCTTTTTTCCTGAAGGTGTTTGGTGAGTTCAAGACCAGAGATTTCTGGCATAACGATATCGATAAAAATCAGGTTAGGTTTTGCAGAGTGGGCAATCTGGATGGCCTCTTCCGCAGATCCTGCCTGTCCGATAACGTTGAATCCTTCGTAGGTCAGAATCTCGACCATATTCTTGCGATTGAAGTCGGAGTCGTCCACAATAAGGATTTTGAGCTTGTCATGATTGCGAGGTGGTTTCATAGAATGATCCAAATTAAATGTTTCTTCTATGTTTATGATATCGCAAAAGAGGGATCTAAAAAAAGAAAAACCAACAATACTGTTGGTTTCTCTTTTTAGTCATACTAAATTTGTCGGAAACTAGGCTGCTGCAGGCGGCAGAGTTTCTTTTCTTGAATACACTTTCTTCTTTTTCTTTTCTTTCCATCCCACTAGAGCAACGTCCAGGACTTCGTCGAATGATTTAACTGGTACGAAGTTTAGTTTTTCTCTGTATTCGGCCGGGATGTCTTCCAGGTCTTTTTTGTTTTTCCATGGAATGATGATCGTCTTAACGTTCATTCTCATTGCTGCCAGGGCCTTTTCTTTTAGACCACCGATTGGAAGAACTTTACCTGTCAGTGTGATCTCTCCAGTCATCGCCACGTCCTTACTTACTGGTGTACCCGTTAGTAGAGAAACGATAGCTGTTGCCAGGGTGATCCCTGCACTTGGACCATCCTTTGGAGTCGCTCCTGCCGGAAGGTGAATGTGCAGTTCGTTCTTTTCGAAAATATCGTCTTCAATTCCCAGTTCCATTGACTGGCTTCTGATGTATCCGATAGCTGCTTGAGCAGATTCTTTCATTACGTCACCAAGCTGACCTGTCAGAGTTAAACCTCTTCCTTTCATCTTAGTTGTTTCGATGTAAAGAACTTCACCACCGTGAGCTGTCCAGGCAAGACCTGTTGAAACTCCGATTTCATCTGTTTCTTTTTCATCGTCTTTTGTGAAGACAGGAGGTCCGAGAAGTTTGAAAACTGTCTCGCTCATGATGTGAGTTTGTTCAGCTTCACCTTTAGCAATTTTCATTGCTACTTTTCTACAGATGGCCCCAATTTTTCTTTCAAGGTTACGAAGACCAGCTTCTGATGTGTATCCCTTGATAACACTTGCAACACCTTCATCTGTAAAGTTGATGTGTTCGTCAGTGATTCCGTTTTCATCCATTTGTTTAGGAATGATGTATTTTTTCGAGATTGCCACTTTTTCTTCCTGTGTATATCCAGAAAGATTGATGATTTCCATACGGTCTCTTAATGGAGCAGGGATCTGCTCTAAGAAGTTAGACGTGGCAATGAACATAACATTTGAAAGGTCAAAAGCTACGTTCAGGTAGTGATCGCGGAAGTTCATGTTTTGTTCCGGATCAAGGACTTCAAGAAGTGCCGCTGATGGGTCACCTTTGAAATCTCCACCTAGTTTATCGATCTCATCAAGAAGGATAACCGGGTTGTTTGTTTTTGCTTGTTTCATGGCCTGAACGAAACGTCCTGGCATTGCGCCGACGTAAGTTCTTCTGTGCCCACGGATCTCAGCTTCATCTTTTACACCACCAAGAGAGATGCGCACGAATTCGCGTCCACATGCTTTAGCGATAGATTTACCAAGAGATGTTTTACCTACGCCTGGAGGTCCAGAGAAACAAAGGATAGGTCCTTTCATTCCCGGTCCCTTAAGCTGTCTTACAGCAAGGTATTCTAAAATTCTTTCTTTAACTTTAAATAGGTCGAAGTGGTCTTCGTTTAAGATTTCTAGAGCTGCGTCCAGGTCGATCTTTTCTTCAGAAGTCTTAGACCATGGAAGATCGCACATCCACTCTAAGTAACTTCTAAGGATAGAAGCTTCTGATGAGTCAGGGTGCATTTTTTCCAGACGAGCAATCTGCTTAAGCGATTCTTTTTCTGCTTCTTCAGGCATTTTCGCTTTAGCGATCTTGTTTCTGATTTCAGCAAACTCATCATCTCCTTCTTTTTGACCTTCGTCACCAAGTTCAGATTTGATAGCTTTAATTTGCTCTCTAAGGAAATACTCTTTTTGATTTTTTGTAATTTCTTCTTTTGCTGTCGACTTGATCTTGTTTTGCATTGCCAGGATTTCCAGCTCGCGTGCAAGGATGTCGTTAATTCTGTGCAGTCTCTCCATTGGATCAAGGATCTCAAGGATTGTCTGTGCCTCACCAACATGAAGATTCAGGTTAGAGGCCACAAGGTCAGCAAGTCTTCCCGGATCTTTGATATCTTCAAGGATCATCAGGATATCTGGAGAAAGTACTTTCCCCATATTGATAACTTTTTCAAGTTGCTCGCGGATGTTTCTCATTAGAGCATTGGCAGCAACATTGTTCTCTTCAAGCTTTACATCTTCTACCTTCATCAATTTACACATGAAGTAAGGAGCTTCTTGAGTGAATGCTGTAATGCGAGCTTTAGAAAGACCTTGAACCAGAATTTTGATTCTTCCGTCAGGTAGCTTTCTCATTCTCATGATCATGGCGATTGTACCTACTTCGTAAATTTCATCCGGAGCAGGTGCTTCAGCTTTCATGTCTTTTTGACTTGAAAGAAGAATCAATCGGTCAGTCTTTGTCAGCGCGTGGTCAACGGCCTGTATTGAAGATTCTCTTCCAACGAAAAACGGTAGTATCATAAATGGGTATACTACGATGTCTCTAATCGGCAGGAGAGGGAGATGATCTTTTAGTTCGATGTTGTCACCCTCATAATTAGTTACCATACATATCCTCCAAATTGGCCTATCTGCAAAATCATTTGCATTCAGTTATCCAAATCGGGATATGGAATAAACTCTTTAAAATATTTTAAGATTTTGTGAATATTTATTCATTTTTTTTGGTTATACTTGAGAGCGATTATCACAGTATTAAATGAAAAATAGACGAAATACTTGAGTGGTTACATAGGGAGATATGAATGAAAATGACCATAGGGGCAGTTATTCTTGCAGCGGGCGAAGGAAAGCGTTTGAAATTAGATGCACCGAAGCCTTTAGCACCATGTTTAGATAAAAAACTAGTGGATTTTCCTATTCGTGAATTACAAAAGTTTTTTAGTCGGAATAATTTAACTGGTACTCAGACAGCTGTGATTGGGCACCAGAAAGAGTTAGTTCAAAGTTATATTTCTTCTCGCTACCCAGAGGTAAAATACGCTGTTCAAGAAAGACAATTGGGAACGGCCGATGCTCTTCGCGCGTACTTTAATTCTTCTCCTAATACACACGGATTCGACTACACACTGGTTATCTGTGCAGACACTCCAGTTGTTTCTGAAAAAGAATTAACCCAAATGTTAGAGCTCCTAAAACATGAGAGCTGCGACGGTGTAGCGGCGACTTTTCTCGAGTCAAATCCCAAGGGATACGGGCGTATCATCAGAGGGACAAAAGGCTTTCATATTGTAGAAGAAAAAGATGCAACAGATGAGCAAAGAAAGATCACTGAAGTGAACTCAGGTCTTTATCTTCTAAAGACATCTTATGTTCTGGAACATTTAAAAAATGTAGATTCGAATAATAAATCAGGAGAGTTTTACCTGACTGACGTTTTTAAAGACGGCTTTAATGTAAAGGCACTTTGTTTTCCAGAAGGGCACATCTTTTTAGGTGTAAATAACCTGGAGCAGTTGGAGTTTGTTGAGACTGTCTTAAGAAAACAAAAAATTGCTGATCTTCGCGAAGCGGGCGTGCGTTTTATTGATTCAGGCCATACCTATATTGATGACGAAGTTGAAATTGGGGCGGGGACAGTCATTTACCCGAACACTTATATTACCGGTAAAACCAAAATCGGGAAAAATGTAGTGATTGAAATGGGGGCGCAAATTAAAGACTCTGAGGTCGCAGACAATGCTAAGGTTTTGGCCTACTCCATTCTTGAGGATGCCAAACTACATACGAAGGCTCACGCTGGACCATTTGCCCGCCTAAGACCAGGCTCGGATATTGGGCCGGAAGCTAAAATTGGAAATTTCGTCGAAATTAAAAAAGCAGTACTTGATCGTGGCGTTAAAGTTTCTCACTTAAGTTACGTCGGGGATGCTTTTATCGGGGAGGAGACCAATATTGGATGTGGTTTCATCACTTGTAACTACGATGGGGCTAACAAACATATAACAAGAATCGGGAAAAACTGCTTTATTGGATCGGATTCACAGACGGTAGCGCCGGTAGAGATTGGCGATGAATGCTTCGTAGCTTCAGCGACAACTGTCACTAAGAGTATGCCGGATGGGTCGTTTGCGATTTCGCGCGGCCAACAGACGACCAAAGAGGGCATGGCCAAAAGATTCATTAAAGTCAAAGAAAAGAAGTAGTGTGTAAAAAGGTAATACTGTAAAAACCTTAAACACAATTCAATGAATTAATGCTATTCTTATCCAGCTTAAAAATCACTCTTAAGAGGTATACCTATGTGTGGAATTGTCGGTTATTTTGGACCTTCTCAAAAATCTGTTGAGATCGTTATCGAAGGATTAAAGCGCCTTGAATATCGTGGATACGATTCAGCAGGTGTAAGCTTCATTGATCAAAACAATAAAATGCAATTTTATAAAAAAGCAGGAAAGCTTGATAACTTAAAAGCTGAACTGGTTGGAAAAGATACAATCGCGCGCGCTTGTATTGGTCACACTCGTTGGGCCACTCACGGTGGTGTTACAGATGTAAACGCTCACCCACACAATAACGAAGTTCTTTCAATTATCCACAACGGTATCGTTGAAAACGCTAACGAAATTAAAAGAGAGCTAGCAGGACACGGAGTAAAGTTTAAATCTGAAACTGACTCTGAATCATTCCTTGAGCTAGTGACATATCACCTAAAACAAGACATGCCGATTAAAGAAGCGATTGCGACTTCTTTCAAACGCGTTGTGGGTAACTCGGCATTCGTAGTTCTTTACCCAAAAACGGGAGAGATCTTCGCTGTAAAAAGAGGAGCTCCACTTGTTTGCGGTGTAAACGAAGTGACATCTGAAGCTTTAGTTTCTTCAGATCCATACGCTCTTGCTGGAATGGTTCACTCGCTATACTTCCCGGAAGACGAAGTTCTAGTTCATCTTTCAGGCGAAAACAAAAACATCGCAAACTTCTACGAGTTAGATTTAACAAAGACGACAAGATACCTTTCTAAGAAACAAGACATGTCAGTTGAAGTTTCTGAAAAAGGTGAATACGAACACTTCATGCTAAAAGAAATCCATGAGCAACCAGGTTTAATTAGAAACCTGACTCAGTATTACTTTGCTGGAGAAGGAAAAGAGTCATTAGAAAAAGTAGCGGCCTATAACCCTGAGAGAATTTATCTTTCTGCGTGTGGGACAGCGGCTTACGCAGGTCTTGTGGTTCGCGATTTCTTAGAAGGAATCAACAGAATTCCTGCAACTGTAGAACTTGCTTCAGAATTCCGTTACAAAAATCCAATCCTTAAAAAAGGTGACGTTGGTATCTTCGTTTCTCAATCAGGTGAAACAGCAGATACGCTTGCAGCTCAATCAATCTGCAAAAAGGCCGGCGTAAAAACCATGTCGATTGTTAACGTTGATGGTTCAACTCTATACAGAGACTGCGATGACAACCTACTTATCCGCGCAGGAGTTGAGATTGGTGTAGCTTCAACAAAAGCTTTCACTCAACAAGCTCTTACTGGTCGTTTAATGTCAGCTGCAATGGCAGGGGACTTAAAAGACGAAGGGAAAAAAGTAAAACTAACAGGAAAGTTCGCGCTTCTTGCTGAAAGAATCGACAAACTTCTTTTAAAGTCAGATGAAATCAAATCAGTAGCAGAATCAATCTATAACAAAAAAGGATTCTTCTATACTGGTCGTGGAGCTTACTTCCCAATCGCTCTTGAAGGTGCACTAAAGCTAAAAGAAATTGCTTATGTTCACGCTGAAGGATACGCAGCTGGAGAGTTAAAACACGGGCCAATCGCACTTATCGACGAAGAAATGGTTAACATCGCTCTTGTTGGACCTGAATTATTCGAGAAAACTGTTTCGAACGTTCACGAAATTAAGGCGAGAAAAGGGATCATCGTTGGAATTGGGCCTCGTGGCAACGAAGAGCTAATGGGACTAAGCGATTTTTATATACCTCTAGATTTCGACGGTCTGGAAGAATTATCACCACTTTACGTAAACGTGGTGAACCAACTTCTTGCATACTACATGGCGAAATTCAAAGGAACGGATATTGATAAGCCAAGAAACCTGGCTAAGTCAGTGACGGTTGAATAATTCCTATGATACTTTTATGGGATGATAAAACTAGATAGTCTAAATCCCGTTCAAAAACAGGCCGTCTTAAACACTGACGGCCCGGTTATGATCCTGGCCGGTGCAGGTTCTGGTAAAACCAAAACTCTTGTCACCCGAATCTCATACTTATTAGAAGAAAAAAATGTAAGCGCGCACCAGTTGCTCGCGCTTACGTTTTCCAATAAAGCTGCCCGCGAAATGCGCGAGCGTATTGCCCATGAAGTTTCAATGGATGTCGGTGCTCTTCAGATCACTACCTTCCACGCTTTTTGTGCCAAGCTTTTAAGGTCTGAGGCCAACTATCTAGGCCTTTCCCGCAATTTTACGATCTATGACGAAGGTGAATCAAAGGCGATTGCAAAATCGCTTTTAGAGCGCCGTGGGATCTCGACAAAAGAGATCAACCCATACGACATTCTGACTTATATCGATGCTCTTAAAAATAACGGGTATTACCCTGGAAGAGTTATGCAGGATGGAGGCGGAGCTGATCCGTCTGATGAATTCTTTGGATACTTTGAAGAGTATGAATCAGAACTTCACCGCGCTAATGCTCTGGACTTCGGAGGACTAATCACCGCCGTGATTCAGCTCTTTGAAAAATTTCCGGAAGTTTTAAACCGCTATCAAAACCGCTTCGTCTACGTTTTAGTAGATGAGTATCAAGATACCAACCGCGCGCAGTTTGAACTTATCAAAATGCTTTGTGGAAAACGCAGAAATATATGTGTGGTAGGAGATGAGGACCAGTCGATTTATTCTTGGCGTGGAGCTGATATCAGAAACATCCTGGACTTTGAAAAAGTATGGCCGGATGTAAAAGTTTTAAAATTAGAGCAGAACTATCGTTCTAGTAAGACCATCATAGAAGCCGCCTCATGTGTCATTGAAAAAAACACCATGAGAAAAGGCAAGCACATGTGGACGGATAACCCGGAAGGGGATGCCATTGAAATCGTCGAGTGCTTCAACGATAAAGATGAAGCTGAGTTTATTGCCAATGAATCAGCAAAACTTTACCGCGCAGGAGTGCCTTATAAAGAGATGGCGGTTTTTTACCGCTCAAATGCCCAGGCCCGCCAGATTGAAGATGCTTTAAGAAAATCAAAAATCAATTACCGCGTTGTCGGTGGTGTGAAGTTCTACGAAAGAAAAGAAATCAAAGATATGCTTTCTTATCTTCGTTTGATCATTAACTCAAAAGACTCTCTTGCCCTAAGCCGAATTATCAACGTTCCGGCCCGAGGAGTAGGTGCAACATCACTGCGCAAGCTTGAAGTAGAAGCTGTTAATAACAACACTTCACTTTGGGATATTATTGAAAAGATCGTCGATCACGCCGGTGAATTCGCCCATATCAAACTCTCAGCAAAGATTAAGTCTTCGCTTTCAGAGTTTGTAACAATAATTAACGAACTTCGCGTTTTAGATCAGAATAAGGTGAAGCCTTCGACTATTTATGAGAAAGCTCTTCATGAGTCTGGTTATTATGCTTTCTTAAAGGCCAACAAGGATTATGAAACCTTGGCCCGTTTGGAAAACTTAGACGAATTATTAAACGCCATCACTCAGTTTGAAGATTCGGCCGAAGTGCCGACTCTTTCTGGTTTCCTGGAAACCATCACTCTGGATTCGAACACTGAGTTTGATGAGGGAGCGAGGGCCATTGACGGCGAAATCTCTCTAATGACTGTTCACGGAGCCAAGGGGTTGGAATTTACCCATGCCTTTGTTGTAGGTGCAGAGGAAAACGTTTTCCCAAGCTACAGAAGTGTTGATAGCGGCGAGATTGCCATGGAAGAAGAGCGCAGGCTTTTTTATGTAGCAATGACCCGTGCCATGATTAAGCTTTATATTACTTTTGCTCAAGGGCGCATGCTTTTTGGCCAAGTGAAGTTTAACGGGCCATCTCGTTTTATCGACGAGATCCCAGAGAAACTCTACAGCTGGAAAAAATTAAAAGGGCATCAGGAAGACCGCTATGACAATTCATTCTCAGGCGGAAATTACGATCCTTACGATCAATCTCAAGAATCGTATTACGATAGCGATGAAGTGGTTTACCAGGTTAAAGAAACGGCAGCTCAACCGCCTAAAACATATCACCAGCCGAAATTCCCAAAAGGGTCAAAAGTGGTTCACTCACTTTATGGCGCAGGATTAGTGGAGAGTTCGGAAGGAGCAGGGGCAGAAGAGAAAGTGCAGATTAAATTCACTGATGGAAATCGCAAGAAGTTTATGGTGAAGTTTGCGCCGATTGTTTTAGCTTAATAACTCTGAACGCTTTCGGCAGGCTCGCTTCCAAGAAGAGCTGCCAGTAGAAGTAAAATCCCATGGGAAATAAAAAGAGCAGCATGATCACGCGGTCGATAAGACTAGCTAGTAGTGCTGCTTCAAATTCAATCCCGTATTGTTTCCCAATATAAGCAGTCACGATCTCTTTAACTCCCATATTTCCAGGAAGAACCTGGAAAAGAGAGATGATTAAAAGAATCATACTAATTTCAAAACTATCAATGAAATTAATTTCAATCCCAATGGCCGTGAAGGCCAGGTAAACTTTGATTGGGTAGAGAAGAAAAACACCAATCCATGCCAGAGTGGTCAGCGAAGTTAGCTTAAGATCTTTTAAATACAACTTAGGAGAGTAGCGGCGTTTGAATTTAAAAAGTTTTCCTGCTGTTTCCGTAAAAAAGAGCAAAGCTATCCCCGAGACAGCAAGAGCAAGGAAGACCGATTCTAAAAGAACTGACATTGCCTGATTCTTCTTTAGAAAGAAGTGACAGTATAGAAGCCCAACTGAACCCAAAAAAGTAAAGCCAATCATGACGACGGCAAAACTCATTGATAAAAACTCTCTAATGGCGAGCCCTTTATTGTCTTTTAGGTAAAGCATGCGAATGCCCGTTCCTCCTTTGGCCGGAAGAAGCATGTTGAAGAGCTCAGCAGTTACACAAAGACCATACCATTCTTTAAATTTTAACGAAATGTTGTGCTTAGAGAGTGGGAGTTTTTGAATGATCCCCACTAAGTAAAAATCCAGCGCATGCATTCCCAAGAGGAGAAGAATGTAATCAGGGCGCAGTGATTTTAGATAAACAAACACAGAGCTGTTTTTTTGTATATAAAGACCCAGACCTAAAAGCAGGACTAACGATAGAAGCAGCAAAGAGGAATGATAGAGTTTTCTCGTTTGTTCACTCATTGCGGCACTATAGGAAAAAGCACTGAAATTGGCCCTGTTTGCTGTAAACTTTACACGAGGGGCTTATGGGTTTAGTATGGCAACAATACGACTTTTTCATCCTGTGAAATCAATAACATGAAAGATCTACCCCACCTAAAAAACCTGGAAGCTCTCGAACCCTCAATGTTAAAAAAAATGGTCGTTTGGTGCTCTCTTGGTACAGTCATTGGTGCTTTGGCAGGTGTCGCCTCAACACTTTTTCTTCACTCAATTGATTGGGCCATCACCTTTAGGCGCGCTCATTCATGGATTATCGTTTTCTTGCCATTGATTGGTTTTTTAGTGTCGTGGTTTTATAAAAAATACGGTCGCGAAGTTGAGCGCGGTAACAATTTAATCATCGATGAAATTCACGAATCTAAAAAAACGATCCCTTTTAGAATGGTGCCGATGATTTTTGCAAGCGGTGTTATCTCGCATCTTTTTGGAGCGTCTGTCGGAAGGGAAGGGGCTGCTGTGCAAATGGGTGGCGGAATTAGTGACCAGTTTGCAAAATACCTGGACCGTTTTTTTAAAAACCGCAGACTCATTTTAATGATGGGGATGAGTGCTGGTTTTTCTTCTATTTTTGGAACACCTATTGCTGGTGCTATTTTTGGTTTTGAAGTCCTGTTCATTGGGACAATGATTTACGATGCTCTTCTTCCCTGTTTAATTGCGGCCATCTCTGGTTATTACACGGCCATATTATTGGGAGTCACTCATCCACACTACTTCTTTATGGATATTCCCCAGGTGTCTATCCCTGGAATTTTAAGCGCGGTAGTTGCCGGTGTTATTTTTGGTTATGCGGCCAAGTTTTTTAGCTGGACGCTTCACGCTGTTAAAGATTTATTAAAAGAAAAAATTTCTAATAATCTTCTTCATCCAGTTGTTGGTGGGGTTATCCTGGTTATTGCTTATTTTGCCATTGGTTCAGATCGTTATCACAGTTTAGGTGAAGAAGTGATTCGCGCAAGTTTTACTCAGCATATGTATCCCTGGGACTTTTTAGGTAAAACTTTTATGACAGCCGTGTCAGTAGGTTCGGGCTTTAAAGGAGGAGAGGTCATGTCTCTTTTTTACATTGGAGCGACGCTTGGAAATTCTCTCTCTTTTGTACTCCCATTGGAATACCCAATCCTCGCTGCACTTGGATTCGTTTCTGTCTTCGCAGGTGCTGCCAATACTCCAATCGCAGGGGTTATTTTAGCATTCGAACTCTTTGGTCCAGGTATTGGCGTCTACGCAGCTCTTGCTGTTGTTGCGAGTTATTTATTCTCAGGGAAAAGTGGCATTTATCATTCGCAGCGCGCACGCGTAGAGAAAAATATTTGAGCATTTGAGTTCAACTAAAATCTAGTTGATATAGACTTCTCTTTAGTCGATAATCGTCTGCATGATGTTGGAAGGATTACTCGGTAATAAATCAGCAGAAAAAGTTATGCTTGCGCTTTATGCAAACGAAGAGTTGCACGCGTCAGCTATTGCTCAAATGTATGAGACCGCTCTTGATCCGATCAAAAAACAATTAGAGAGATTTGAAGAAGCAGGCTTTTTACTTTCACGTGTAGTTGGGCGATCGAGACTCTATAGTTTCAATGAAGCTCACCCCATGATCGAACCGCTGAGAGAACTTCTGGCCATCGCTTACAAACTCGAAAAGAAACAAACAAAAAAGAATATTAAACGTGATTATAGACCAACGAGGGACCTGTGAACCGTAAATTAAAAATTATTGGAATTATCGTCGCTGTCTTTTTAGTTCTGGTTGGCGGAGTCGTGTATTACGCTTCGACAAAATTAAACCCGGAAGAAATTAGAAAGATTGCTATCGAACAAGCTGGGAAGGTTTTCCCGAATGCCACGACTTCCCTTGAAAGCGTGAAGATCGGTTGGGGTTTAAACTTTAAAGTTGAACTTCACAAGTTCGCTCTTAATACCAAAAGCCCAGAGGGGGCAGCGGTAGAAATGATGGCGGTAGATGAACTGATTGTAAAAGTTCCAATCTGGGCCATTTTGACAAATGGTGGAGTGATTGAAATCCAAATGGATAAACCTTTGATGAACTATGCTGAGTTCCCGGTTGGAAACAACTGGACTTATGCAATGGGTGAAAAAAAGGAAGAAGCAAAAGAGCAAAAGACTCCAGAAGAGCAAGCGGCAGCACAAGAAAAAGCAATTGGTATTTTCGGCAAGAGCAAGATCAATGTTAAGTTAACAGATGTAGCTGTGAAGTACGCTTTAAGAAGCAACTCAAGTGGACAAGTTGGGATCTCGCGTTTTTTAGTCAAAGGATTAAACTTTGAATCTTCAACTGCTTTTGAAATTGCTTCGGATGCAAAATTCGTTATGGCAGATCAGTCAGTGGTTTCATTTAGCACTATCGCGATTGGAGAAATCAACATTGCTGACCTGGTAAAAAACGGCTCAGTGAGCTCAATGGTTCTTGTTAAAGTCAATAACATCGCTAAAACCGGCCTTGAGTGGAAGTTCCCGGAAATTACAACAAACCTTAACCTGCTTCTAAAAAAAGATGGAGAGATTTCGGGTAATGTTCAAACATCTTTTGAAACACAAAATAAAATCGCAGCTGACTTTAAAATGACTAAGCAGATTGAGATTTCAAATATCAATGTTGACATCATTTTAAAAGATGTTGGTCTTATCATGGGCCTTGACCATGCAATCGACCTTTCAAAAGCTAAATTAACAGCGAAAGGTGGAGTCATTTATACAGAAGATAAGAAGATTGATGCCGACCTGGGATTCCAGATTTCTCCGGGAATTGGTTATTCAAAAGAAGGAATTGTTGCAACAACAACTGTTAATGGTTCTTTCAAGCAAAAAGACATCGCCATCAATGTGAAGACTGATGTGTTGAGTGGTTTGGTTGAAACAATCATCAACGGAGAGTTCGATCCTAACCAGAAGTTTGACCTAAAAGCGCTGAAGCCGTTTGATATTAAAGTAACGGCTTCGAGAATGAAGATTCCTGAAAAATTAATTCAGGCAAAACTGTGGAGTAAAAAAGATCCAGCTGAAGTGGCCAAAGCTGAAGCAGAAGCAGAAAAGGCACGTGCTAAAGCAGCAGCAGAAGGCAAACCTGCTCCAGGACTTCCACCGGCCAACGTAAACGTAGCATGGTCTAATATTAGCGTGGGTGGAGAGGATTTCTCTGGAAAAGGAAAGATTGTTGTAAGTTCACAAGCGATTGCGATTGATGGAATGACTTTCAAGTTCTCAAAAGGATCTGGAAAGCTGACTCAAACAATGAAGCTTGGAGTGAAATCTAGCGAGTCGACATTTGCTCTAGGAATTACAGATTTAAACCTGTCATCATTTAAGCCTTTCCTTCCTCCATTCATTGAAAACTTCTCTGGAACTTTCAGCGGGAGTGTAAATGGGAGTGCTACGATCTACAAAGCGGCCAAGGCCCCTACTTATGATGTCAATCTTGATGTAAACGCAAGAAATGGAGAAATTAAAAAGCTTAATATCTCTGAGTACATCAACCCAATCTTAGGAAGCATCCCGGTTGTTAAGGATCAGGTCCAAGACAAGCAAGTTAAGCTTGATGGAAACTTTGAGACGATGACAATGAAAGGTCGCTTCAAGCAAGACAACTACACAATCTCTTCATTTAACTTTATTGGATTGAACAAAAAAGTTGAACTCAAGGGAAGTGGATCAATTTATCCTCTGCCTGGCTCACAAAATTCAATTATGGATGTTTACATGACAGAGAATGGAAAAATTGGTGAAGTTCTCCAAAAGAACCTGGGCTCAAAAGAACTTCCAGTTCGTGTAAGCGGACCGGGGTTTGCGATGAAACCGGAAATTCAATTTACAGTTTCTCGTGTTGCTAAGTCGGCCCTTAAAACAAAAGGGGTCGAAGCTGCTCAGAAAGTGATTGATAAGAATATTGATAAAGTTGTTCCAGAGAAAGCTCGTGAACAAGTAAAAGGACTTCTAAACGGTCTGTTTAAGAAAAAATAAGAGAGAGAAATGAAAAACGTAGTAGAACCATTAAAATATGAAAACGGAGTCTTAAAACTCCTGGATCAAAGAGTTCTTCCTTTGGAAGAAGTCTATATGACAGCTAAAACAATTGAAGACTGCTTCCGCGCCATTCAGGACATGGTGGTCAGGGGAGCTCCTCTTATTGGTTTTACTGGAATTTGGGGATTGGCCCTGTTCTTAAAGAACAACCCGAAAGTTGTTCTTCCTCAATTTGAACAAGCGGCAGAGTACTTAAAGAGTGCACGTCCGACAGCTGTTAACTTAGCTTACGAAATCGATCGTTGTGTAGAAATGGCAAGAAGTGAAACTCATTTATCTGCTCTTTACCCAAAATTGGTTGATCACGCTTTAGCTGAAATGAATAACCTTTATGAAAAAAACCTGGCGATGGCCAAGTTTGCTGAAGGGGAGTTGCAAAAAATTTACGGTGATCGTCCACTTAACGTGATGACAATTTGTAATACTGGAACGCTGGCCTGTGGAGTTCTGGGAACAGCTTTAGGTGTCATTGTTCACCTTAACCAGCAAAAGAAAGTCAAACACGTTTTTGCTTCTGAAACGAGACCATATCTTCAAGGATCAAGACTTACGAGTTTTGAACTTATCAAAGAAGGCATCAATCACGAAATTGTAGTTGAAGGGGCCGCTTCGTACTTGATGAAAAATAAAATGGTAGACGCCATTTTCGCCGGCGCTGACCGCATCGTTGAAAATGGAGACACGGCCAATAAAGTAGGGACGTCGAGCCTAAGCATTATCGCTAAACACTACGGCATTCCATTTTTTATCGTGGCACCTGTAAGCTCATTTGATCTTGAGATGAAAACGGGAGATCAAATTGAAATCGAACTTCGCGACCCGAATGAGATTTTAAAATTTAAAGGCGCGCATATCGCTCACCCGGAAGCTAAGGCACTAAACCCAAGCTTCGACGTGACTGATCACTCGTGCATTACGGCCATTCTTTGTGAAAATGGGGCCATCAATCCAGTGACTCCCGAAAACGTAAAGAAAGTAGCAGGCCAAAAATGATAAGAGCTAGTATTGATATCGGATCAAATTCTGTGCTGCTTTTAGCGGCAGAAATTGATGAAAGAAGCGGGACTATCACTCACGAAATTTTAAATGAATCTTTTATCACATCACTTGGAAAAGACCTGGATGTGACAAAAAAGTTTCATCCCGATTCAATGAAAGCGACGTATGAAGCTTTAAGCGAGTATAAAAAACTCCTGGAGAAAATCAAATTCCCAGTGAAAGACACCATTATGACGGCAACTGAGGCCAGTCGTGTGGCGACAAACGCCAATGAGTTTTACCAAAAAATTAAAGATGAGTTAGGCTTTTCAGTGCAAATTATCAGTTCTGAAGGTGAAGCCTACTACACAGCTTTAGGCGTAGTCTCTTCCTTTGGTAATCAAAGAAATAACATCGTTGTGATGGACGTCGGTGGAGCTTCAACAGAGTTGATTAAAATACAGTTAAACCCATTTAAAATTGCAGAGACTATCAGCCTTCCTGTTGGTTCAGTGAGGGCGACAGATTGGAAGAGTAAGGGCGAATTCGATCAACGAATGGCAGAGATTTTAAGCCCGGATTTAAGCCAATACCACACTGACACTTTGGTGTGCGTGGCCGGGAGTATGACGGCCCTGGCTTCAATGTACTTAGGTCAGCGCGTGTATGAAGACAAAAAGATTGAAGGCATGAAAATCGCTTTTAAGTCATTTCAAGATTTCTCACGCGATCTACAGAATACGACGGTTGAAAATCTTCTGCTTCTTTTCCCTTTCTTGGGCAAAAGAGCGCCGATGGTGGCCGGAGGATCAAAGGTCGTTGAGCTTATTGGCAAGAAATTAAATATAGATACAATGGAAGTATCGACACGTGGACTTCGTTACGGAACAGTGATTTCTGGAGGAATCGATGAGCAATTCATCAGCAGGTAAGGGAACAGACGCGCCTATTCTTTTTAAAGCAGGCACAGTGATTTTTGCTCAAGGAAAACCTTCAAAATATCTTTACCTGGTTAAAAAGGGCGAAGTGAGACTCATTAAGTTCAAAGGGCAGAACTTAAGCGCTATTCAACTCTGTGGGGAGCGCGAAATTCTAAACGAAGTGGCCATCCTGACTAATAAGCCAAATGAACTGACAGCGATTGCTAAAACAGACGTGGAACTGGTTTTAGTCGATCAAAAAGATGTTCTCTCAGTAATCAACAGTTCACCGTCATGGATTCCGGAAATCTTTGAGACCCTATGTGAGCGCTTAAAACACACACAGGACATGATCGAAGAGCACAATCTGGCGACGGAAAAAGACCCGCGCCTTATCATGTCTAAGGACGAAGAAAAGAAGTACATTCAAGCGCTAGCTGATTTTAATTCTCAGGGCTAGAACTGAACTTGTTTTCTCTTTTTAAGCGACACTAATACTTCAATAATTTTGTTTTGAGCTCTCTTGATGTCTCTTTTCTCAGTAGAGTAAGGAGTCTTCAATACGCGGAAAGCTTCTTCGGCATACTCGCGGTTTGCCAGAGAAAGGAGTCTTCTCTGGAATGAGCGTTCGATATTTTTCAGGGCCATCCCTAGAATAGGGGCGGTGATATAGTTAAAGATCATAGAAAGTTCTGTATCTGAAAGATTGTCCAGATCTGAGAATGTAAAACATTGTTCAGTCAGCTCTTCGGCCAGTTGTGGGTTTCTGACTTTCAGGTTCTTTAGAAGTTTCGCACGCTCTTCTCTTGGCATATGTTGGAGCATCTCAATGATTTGAGCTTTTCCGTTAATAAATACACCACTAGCGCTGTTGTTATTGTTTTCCATTCTTTCTCCCACGACCTATCCTATGTTTTCCACTTTGAATTTTCTCTCATAAATTTTTCTCTGGCGTTATCCAGAGTGCGCTGATGAGATTCATTAATTTCTGTAAGTTCATTTTGCTGGCTGATTTTAATTTCTTCTACCTGGTCACCGTGAACCTTTTTAAGATTTTCCAGTTCCTGCTTCAGGCGAGTTTGCTCTTCTGCCATTCCTCTTGTGTGCTTTTGACGAATTTCTCCCAGCTTTCTTTCCTGTTCATTTTTCAGGTTGCTGATGCGAGTGTCATAGTCATCGCGCATCTTTTTAAGCTCCAGTTCTTTTTGTTTTGATTCTGAAGTGTAAGTGCGTTCATTTTCAGTCTTCATTTGCTTAAGCTCACTCTCGTAGCGCTTGCTTTCGGCCTCTACATATTTTTGAGCTTTAAGATCATTTATACTGGACATATGTTCCCTTCTTTTAATTCTTTGCTAAGAATTTAAGTACGTCTTAACATTATGATACGAAGACTAAATTCAGAAATGTAGGAGGCAAATATGTCCGCTCAGGAAAAGATCTACTTAGTTCAAGGGAAACGCACTCCTTTTGGTAAATTTGGTGGCTCTTTAAAGGACGTAACCCCTGTAGATCTGGCTGTGCACGCATCTAAAGCTCTGATTTCTGAAATCAAATTAGACCCGGCAAAAATTGATCAGGTTATTTTAGGAAGTGTTGTTTCTTCTTCAACGGACACGATGTATGGCGGTCGCCACCTGGCCCTGAAAGTAGGGTGTAGGCAAGAAACTCCAGGTATTGTCGTCAATAGACTTTGTGGATCGGGTATCGAGGCCATTTTAGGTGCCGCTCGTCTTATTAAGCTGGGTGAAGCAAGTTGTGTACTCGCTGCCGGAACAGAAAATATGTCGATGGTTCCTCACCTTGTATACGGTTCTCGTTTCGGGACAAAATACGGATCACTAAAAACTGTCGATATGCTTTTAGATGCGCTGACTGATCAATACGCCCAGACACCAATGGGGATCACGGCCGAAAACCTGGCCGAAAAATTTCAAGTGACAAGAGAGCAGTGTGATACTTTCTCATACAATTCTCATGCGCGTGCAACACAAGCTTATAAAGATGGTCTTCTTCAAGGAGAGATTGCTTCTTTTCCATTAAAAAAAGGTTCTTGTGATAGAGACGAACATTTAAGAGATGATGCTTCATTGGATGAAATGAAATCATTAAGGCCAACATTTAAAACTGATGGAGTTGTCACTGCAGCTTCAGCTTCAGGAATTGTTGATGGTGCTGCGGCTGTGATTGTCGCGAGTGAATCTTTTGTTAAAAAAGAAGGACTCACTCCACTTGCTGAAATCGTCGATGGATTTGTGATTGGTGTCGATCCAAAAATTATGGGGATTGGACCAAGCCCTGCGATTAAAGGTCTTTTAGCAAAAACAAACATGAAGCTTTCTGATATTGATCTTTTTGAAATCAACGAAGCTTTCGCCGGACAGGCACTTTCATGTATGAAAGATGTGGACATTCCGCACGAAAAAATTAATCTATGGGGTGGAGCTGTGGCCCTGGGCCACCCATTGGCGGCCTCTGGAGTGCGCATCACTCACACACTTGCTCGCCAATTAGCTCACTATAAAAAAACGTACGGTATCGCTTCGGCGTGTATCGGGGGCGGACAAGGGATTGCCGTCTTACTTAAGAGAGTTTAATGAACGAATTGGTTTTAACTCATAACGATTACCAGGAATTCAGAAAATGGTTGAACCTCAACCTTGATGGATTGACGTGGCAGGGAAGATTTAAAAAAGAATTTGAAGCTTTCTGGGACGTATTCTTTGAAGAGAACCTGACGGTAAAAAGTCTTATCGTGCGTTTTGATTATGCCTATTCACAAGTAAAAATCGGCTCACTTTCGTCGTGGTTTTTATGGCTACGAGATAAATTTTTAAGTTACATTTTTCTTTTTAAAAATAAGACAGTGGGCGAGATTGCTCACGAATCAGAACTTAGTCCATCATTAGTTGCCACCATCTTAAGAAATTATCTTTTAGATGAGTACCCGCATCTTGATCAGTATTTCAGTGAAGTTTTTCAGGTGGGAAATGTCTTAAGTCCAAACCTGCACACTTCATTTGAAAAAATTAAAAAAGATATCAGCATTGATCGTCTGGAAAGTGGATCGCGCGAAGATGAGATCATGCCCTCAATGGAAGTCACACTTTTTGATGAGTGGGGTGTTTTTCAAAAGCGCATGAAGGCCGACTTTGGGACAAGAGGTTTTGATCTTTCCAAAATTAAAGAGCGCTCGAGTTTCTTAAAACAAGTGCGAGTGGTTCAAGATATCAGCATTCTGCTTTTACTTTTTACACTGACTATTTACGGAGTCCGCCAGGGAAATATTTGGTATGAGAAACACCTCGCCAACCGAGTCAGCATTTATGAGCCGCAATTTACTTGGCTGAATAAGAGTGGTGTATTCAAAGGTCTTGAGAAAAAGCCAGTTAAAGAATTTAAGTTAGACTTCGATGGCATTAAGGATATTTCAAAGAGTGATGACATCAACGAATTCTTCGACCCGGAAAAGTACGAAGAAGAATCGGAAGTAACACTGACCTCGTTTGAAAATATTCCGCGCGATTTAAACAAAGCAGATAAAGAAGCTTCTCAATATGAAGGCGATGCTGAAAACCCGAACGGCTACCGTGAAACAACGGGTGGAACGACAAAAATTTATCGCTTGATGATGACGTCAACCAACACCTATGCGACTCGCGATCAGCTCAATGAACTGGTTAAAAAATACGAGGGGACTCCGGTTGGTGATTCGAAGCCAGGTAACGATGTTCCCGGTGGTGTCTATTACAATATCTACATTCCTCGCAATGGCTTCAAAGATTTTATGAGTGAAGCGATGAAAGTGAATCAATCAAAACTTTTTGAAAGCAACACTTCGAATGTAAAGAATGTGCCGGGGAAGACGCGAGTCTTCATCATGGTGAAAAGTATCTAACTTTCACATCTGAGCATCATTCATCATGTACAGGCCTTTGAGCTTGCGCAGAAGAATGTGCGATTTTCCAAGATAGTACCACTGTCTAAAAAAGCCGATCATCATGGCCACAAAAAATCCAAGGACAACACCAGAGTGAGTTGTTTTTTGTACTAGACCTGTGTCATGGGCACCGCCAAGCAAGAAAGCAATCATTCCCAAAATGAGCATTAGAATAGTCCATGGAATTGTTTGTCTCTTCGAACGGTCAGCTTCTTCAACAAATTTTTTTGTCTTTTCGATATACGGAGTAAGATCCGACGGCGGCTCATCAAAAAGCTCATTCAGGTTAGTTCCACTTGAGACAATAGCGTAAACATTATTTGTTAGACGAGCTACGCCAATAAAGTAAAACATAACGAATGCTTGGGCGAAAATAGTGTAAATAAAGGCCGGAATTGCCAGCTGAATGTGCGAAAACTGCATATGGACAAGGCCTAACGCAAGTAGTGCTGTTAGGATAATACTGACGACCATCAGGATGATTAAAGTACGAAGTAGGTAGGCCATATTTTCTCGCTTATTTCTCTTTGAAAAGGCTCAAATAAATTGTCATGGTAATGTAGATTTGCTATTTATCATTAACAACGTTTTTAAGAAATAAAAAGTAACAAAAAAATAAGGCTTCGGCCTTTTGGTGCTAAACATGTCAACTGGATCTACTGATTCGAAAGCCCCTCAAACTCAAAAGAAAATTCTTGAGAATCCCTTTGTTGGAAGCCTTGTGGTTCCTATTGCCATCGTTCTTGTAGGCGCGCTTATCATTTTCGGTGTAACGAAAATGCTTTCAGCAGAAAGATCGTACAAAGATTTAGTACTGTCTCTTATACACATCTGACGCTGCCGACGAAGGCTTCTGT
>CAXHHE010000008.1:0-24633 GCA_964016365.1 uncultured Bacteriovorax sp.
GATAACTGAGCGTCTCGTGGGCTCGGAGATGTGTATAAGAGACAGACCCAACACACCGGGGCTTCGCGATCTTTTAAAAGATGCTGGTCTTCGCCAGATCTTTGAAGCTGTCGATAGCGAAAGAAAAAAAATCCACAAACCACTCTTAGTTAAAGTTTCACCGGATATGGCGCTTGAAGAGCTTTCTTCTGTCGTCGGCCTGGTGAATGAATACAAACTCGATGGCATTATCGCGACAAATACCACGATTATGAAAGAGCGTGGTGAAGGTGGAATCAGTGGAAAGCTTCTCACTAAAAAAGCGCGCGAGACACGCGAGTATCTCTTAAAAGAAATGAAACATTCTCATTCAGAAGGAATCCTGATTGGAGTTGGTGGTATTTCTTCTTTTGATGATTTAATGGATTTCTGGAGAGCGGGTGGAAGCCTGGCACAGATTTATTCGGCCTTTATTTTTCAGGGGCCATCAATGCTCTTTGAGATCGAAGCACGGCTTGATCTTGAATTCAAAAAAAGAGGAGTGAAGACCTTCGAAGAATTTCTTCACTCCGTTCGACTTTAATTCATTCTTAGTTTTCTTTAAAACACACTTCGCGAAGTTCATGATCCACAGAAACGATTCTTTCCGGGTCCTGATTTAATTCTTCAATTTCTTCTTCAGTCAGAGCGTTTAGGTCTTTGCAGTTAAGAACCACTGGCCCAGATTTAATAGGCGAAGGCGGCACTGGCGGGATCGCGTGCACGTTAACAGTTGATAATAATAAAAGAGCAGCAAAAAGTGAAAGTTTCATAGTTCTCTCCATAAAGTTTCAACACTTCCACGATATGATAACTATAGTCCGGACATAGATGGGGCCTTTTGAAATTTTTATCCGGACCCTCTAAAAAGTAGACAGCTCAGTCCCCCATCTCATGCTCAATATCAAGGGGTTAGAGGTTTAAAAGGTCCTCATTAAAACGGGATAATCAACCGATAAGGTAGCTATGAAGCTGGCCCCTAAAGTCATTCTTTTGATTCTTATCCTGATTAGCATCCTGATGGATGTTAGACCTTTGCATGCGGCAGGGAAGGCAAGAGACTGTGAAGGGATGAATCACCCGGCCTATCAAGATGAGTACCGCGCTTGTCTTCGCCTGCAGATCGCTGAATCAGCAGGAGAAGCAGGAGTCGATTGTATCGACTGTATCTTCCAGCAAAAAGATGAGAGTAACGGTATTGTTGAGGCACTGGGAGTGATTGCTCAGCCACTGGCCTACCTTGCCGGAACATACACTGTGGCCAAGTACCAACACGAAACTCAAAAGAAGTGGGCCGAAGCTTATGCTTCAGGGTTCACTGAGTGTACAAACCGCTACAATAGTTACTTAAACTACAACACAACAATTGGGGCAAACCCAATTACGGCCTCTGAGGCCAATGCTTTTTCTTCGGCCTGTAACGGTTATGGATACGGCGGATACGCTGGTTACGGTGGAATGATGAGTAATGGATACGGCGGATACGGAAACCCATTTCTTTCAAACGGTTTTAGCTCGGGCTTTATGTCTGGTTACGGTGGAGGATACTGGGGGTCTTCGATGTACGGAACGCCATCAATGTACAACACAGGAATGCTTTCAGGGTCAATCGGAATTGGCGGATACCTGGGAACGACATCATCGTCTTCAATTTACCAAAACGGTGTATCGACTGCTTTTGGATTCTAGTCCTAGTATTTAGGTCTCGTCACATACTCAATCGGATCTTCAATCCCGGCCTTTTGAAAGCCTCTTAAGCGAAGCGCGCATGAATCACAGACACCACAAGCTTTGTCGTTTCTTTCATAACAAGAGTAACTAAACTGCAGAGGGGCCTGAAGTTCAACGGCCTTCTTAACGATTTCGTCTTTTTTCATGAAGATCACTGGAGTGATGACTTCGATATCGCCGTTTTTTGTTCCTTCTTTAATAAGCGCATTGACTGCTTTGTAGTAAGAAGGGCGGCAGTCCGGGTATCCTGAAGAGTCTTCGTAGACAGCACCGATAAAGATTTTTTTAGCACCCACTACTTCGGCCCATGAAACGGCCATAGAGATGATGTGCGTATTTCTAAAAGGCACATATGAATCAGGGATTTCCTCTGAGTCACCTTTATATTTTTTAACATCGATATTGTCGTCAGTCAGTGAAGAGCCACCGATCTGCTTTAAGAAAGAAACGTCGATAATCTTTTGAAGATTCTTTGGAACTTTGTAAAACTCAGCGATCTTCTTGAAGCTCTCAAGTTCGCGCTCTTCAGTTTTTTGGCCGTAGTTCAAATGGAGAAAAGCAAGATTTTCGAATGAAGTATTGGCGATGGCAGCACACACTAGTGAGTCCATTCCACCGCTAACTAAACATACTGCTAAATCTTTACTTTTTTGTGTCATAAATTATGCTCGTTCTGATGCCGCTTTAAAATAATCGAGGAACTGAGTCGCCTTGATTTCGGCATTAATTTTTTTATTCGAAAGAGTGCCCTCGCGCTCCTGGATCATGATGTAGAACTTAATCTTTGGTTCTGTTCCAGATGGGCGAAGATAAACCTGGTTGCCGTTTTCAAAGAAGAAGCCTAGCACGTTGCTCTTTGGAAGCCCTTCGATTCCCTTAGAGTAATCCTTGATTTGCACCAGTTTATGTCCAAGGATAGTGTTATCGCTGAAGTTCCTGAAGTTTGTCATGATTCGTGAAATTTTTTCTTGCCCCTCGATGCCGAAATAGTCCAGAGACAATAAATCCTCTCTAGAAAAGCCGAATTCTTCATAGATTTTATCGAGGGCATCCAAGAGGTTCATGCCTTTTAGCTTATAGAAAAGGGCCACTTCTGCCATTTGAGAGACTGAGCTCACCCCGTCTTTGTCGCGGGCAAAGTTGTGGCAAAGGTATCCAAAAGATTCCTCTGTCGCAAAAACGAACTTCTTTTGTGGAGCTGTCTTTTCCAGCTCGTTCATCTTTCCACAGATCCATTTAAAACCAGTCAGAGTGTTGTAGATTTCTACGCCGAATTTCTTGGCGATTGTATCCAGAAGGGGAGTTGTCACCACCGATTTCACGACATAGTTTTCACCATCGAGAAGCCCTTTTTGTTTCATCTCAGAAAGCATGTAGTGCAGTTTTAAAATCCCGATTTGATTTCCTGTCAGGTAGTGGATTTTTCCATCCACTTTAATCGCTACACCAAGGCGGTCAGTGTCCGGGTCGCTTCCCATCACGATATCGCCGCCCACTTTTTCCATTAAATCCACGGCCATTTTTAGGGCCGATGGGTTTTCCGGGTTCGGGCTTTTTACCGTCGGGAAAGTCCCGTCTGGTTTTGCTTGTTCTGGAACAACGTGAACATCAGTGAACCCTAAGTCCGCTAGTGCACGTGAGCATGGAACAAGGCCAGCGCCGTGAATAGGAGTGTAGACCACTTTAAGTTTTCCGCCGTTGTCTTTACACATTTGCGGGTTGATCGCTTTGCTAAGAATCGCTTTGTAGTAAGACTCTTCAACCGAGTCGTCGATCCACGAGATCATTCCGGCCTTTTCACCTTCATCAAAACTCATTGTTTTGATAGTTGAGAAGTCAGTGATTGCATAATAGTTGTTGATGATATTTTGGTCATTCGGTGGAGTGACTTGCGCTCCATCAGACCAGAAAACTTTATAACCGTTGTACTCTGGTGGATTGTGAGAAGCCGTCACCATCACTCCTGCCATCGACTTGTGAGAGCGAACAGCAAAAGATAATAGAGCAACCGGGTTAAGGTGCTTGTAGATGTAAGCTTTAACGCCATTTCCGGCCATGACTTCTGCTGCAACTTTCGCCAGTTCAAAAGACCAGATGCGAGAGTCATAGCTGATGCAAATAGAAGGATTGGCCGTTTTTTGCGCCAGCACTTCAAGGCAGAGGGCCTGAGTGGCCTTTCTGATTGTATAAATATTAATGCGGTTAATTCCCTGGCCTCTGATACTTCTCATACCACCAGTTCCAAACTCGAGGTCTTTGTAGAAGCGCTCATCAATTTCTTTTTGGTTATTGGCCTCAATCAAGGCACTTATTTCCGCTCTGGATTCAGGGCTAAAATAAGAGTTTTGGGCCCATTCTTTTGCTTTTTCCAATGTTGTTTTAGACGCCATACAAATGTTTCCTTCAATAGTTTTGAGGGTCCTAGTTTAGCAAATAACTCTTCATAGATCACAATTTTTTCGCTATTATATTGAGGTTTAAGTCCCGGAGGAATTTTTATGGCCAACAAAAGTATGAAGCATAAGCTCAATATCGCTGGAGCATGGTACTGCACAGATCCAGACGATGATAACGGAGAAGGATGTATCGCTTGTAACGTGTGTTACACGGGAGCTCCTGAGTTCTTTAAAGAAGACGAAGACGGAAACGCCTATGTTTGGAAACAGCCAGTCACGGCGGCTGATATCGAACTTTGCCAAGAGCAGCTAGAGGCCTGCCCAGTAGCTTCAATTGGAAAGGACGGCTAAGAGGTGCAGGTAACAACGTTAGAAGCAGTCGGTACGGCCCTTTTTTTTCTGGCCATTATTCACACATTTTTGGTCAGCAAGTTTGAACACATTGCTGACCAGAAACCAAAAGGTTCTTTCTCTGCCAATGTCTGGCATTATCTTGCTGAGGTTGAAGTTGTCTTTGGACTTTGGGCCTTAGTTTTTCTTATCTTTTATCTTTTTTCTAGCGGTGCAGACTCTGCCATTGGTTACATTGATTCACTCAATTATACAGAGCCGGCCTTTGTGTTTGTCATCATGTGTATCGCGGCCACCAGGCCCGTGATTCTTCTGGCCGAAAAAGTCATCGGATTTTTTGCCCGATTGATTCCAATGGTTGATGAAAAAATGGCCTTCTATCTTTCGGCCCTGATTGTTGGACCGGTTTTAGGTTCATTTATTACTGAGCCAGCAGCAATGACAGTAACGGCACTTATTCTTCTTGAAGCTTTTTATAAGACTCAAGTCTCTTTAAAGTTTAAGTATGCCACTTTGGGTCTTCTCTTTGTTAACGTCTCTATTGGTGGAACTCTGACTCATTTTGCAGCACCTCCAGTTCTTATGGTTGCCAGCAAATGGAATTGGAACACGCTTTATATGTTGGAGCACTTTGGTTATAAATCGCTCCTGGCCATTTTCATTTCGACTTCGCTTTATGCGTTCTTATTCAAAAAAGACTTAAAAGGTTTTGTGAAGAAAAAAGAAAAGAAGGCCGAATATATGGAGCCGGCATGGTGGAAAATCCTGGCCCATGTCATCTTTCTTTTCCTGGTGGTCTATACGGCCCATCATCCAAAAGTTTTCATTGGTGTTTTTGCTTTCTTTCTTGGTTTTGTGAAAATTACGGAGAAGTTTCAGGACCCTTTAAAAATTAAGACTTCTTTTCTCGTTGCTTTTTTCCTGGCAGGACTAGTGACGCTTGGAGGAGTGCAGGCATGGTGGTTAAAGCCGCTTTTATCGAGCATGAATGATCTTGCCTTATTTCTTGGAGCAACCTCTTTAACGGCGATTACTGACAATGCGGCCCTGACATATTTAGGAAGTTTAGTAGAGCTTTCAGAGAGCTCGAAATACTCTCTTGTGGCCGGAGCTGTTGCTGGTGGTGGTTTAACGGTTATTGCCAATGCTCCAAACCCAGCGGGATTTGGTATTTTAAAAGACACTTTCGGAGCTGATGGAATCAACCCTGTCAGGCTGTTTTTATGGGCACTAGTTCCCACGATTATCGGTGTAATCTGTTTACTAGTGCTGCCTACAATTCATTTTTAATTAAAGTTTTTTTGGTTCGACGACAGTGATCCATTTATATGGATCCTGTTCGCGACCTTCTTGGATGGCCAGGAGTTTTTCTCTTAAGATTGTTGACACATTTCCGTCTGGAAAGTGCAGCGGGTAGCGATCACCATTGGCTTCACCAAAGTAGTTGATCGGCGTGATAATAGCGGCAGTACCGCAAGCAAAAGCTTCTGTACATTTGCCAGACTTGATATCAGCAAGCATCTCATCCACATCAATTTTTCTTTCGACCACAGTATAACCTAGGTCGCGGGCCAAAGTGATGATTGATTTGCGGGTAATTCCATCCAGGATTGTATCTCCCAGAGTTGAAGTGTGAAGTTCATTGTTGATAACAACAAAAACGTTCATTCCCGACATTTCTTCGATGTATTTTTTATGAACAGCATCCAGCCATAATGTCTGAACGAAGCCTAAATTTTTTGTCGTGATGGCCGCTGCTAAACCAGCAGCATAGTTTCCACCAGTTTTTGCAAATCCAGTTCCTCCCGGGAAAGCGCGGGCATTTTCTCTTTCAATGTAAACCGAAAGACCAGCTCCAGAGAAGTATGAACCAGATGGAGAAGCGATAACCATGAACTTGAATTTTTCGGCCGGTTTGATTCCCAGAGACTCTTCCGAAGCAAACATGAAAGGGCGAAGATAAAGTGATTCACCTGTTCTTCTTGGAACAAAGTTCGCCGAGTAAGCTGTAACGTCTAAAACCGCTTGCATGAAAATATTGTAAGGAACATGTGGCATTGCCATTCTTTCAGCAGAACGGTTAAAGCGAAGGTGGTTTTCTTCCGGGCGGAAGATGAAAGGGCTCTGTCCATTTACACGGTAAGCTTTCATTCCTTCAAAAATTTCCTGAGCGTAGTGAAGAACTTTGGCCGTAGGATACATTGTGATCGGGCCGTAAGGAAGAAGTTCAAGTGGACCCCATTTTCCATTCTCATATGAACAACTCGCCATCACTGGTGCCATGACATTTCCGAATCCTAAATTCTCCGGAAGTTGAAAGTCTGAGATGGCCTTTGCCAGGTCTTTATTAATCACGATTTGGCTCATAAGTTTCCTAAATAAAAAGGGTAAGAAAAGTGGAGCTATTATATCCGATAATGCACAAGAATCAAAAAAAAACTCAGTATGACGAATTAAGTCGGAAAAGAATTTTTAGCACATATCAGCGTATTAGACGCCTAATCTCTGCGAAAATTTAGTGAAAAATTTCTAACCCTGCTTTTTGAGATGCCGATAAATCATATGGAAAAAATTAAATTCCCACACGAAAAAGAAGGGTTTTATGGATGAATTTGAAAAAGAAGTTAAGTTAGATTTTTTAACAGAAGCACTTCAGCTCCTGGACGATTCAGAACAAGCATTCCTTGCGCTGGAAGGGGACAAGAACAACGCTGATTTAATGAATCAGATCTTCAGGCTGGCACACAACCTGAAAGGAACTTCACGTGCAGTAGGATTTGGTGATGTGGCCGAGTTCACGCACGAGTTTGAAAACTTAATCTTAAAACTAAAAGAAGGTCAGTTAGAAATTACTGATGCTATTGTTTCACTTCTTCTAGAGTGTAACGACCACGTCAGTGTCATGATCAGAATGCTGAACATGGATTTGAACTCTCGTTTTGATTCAAAAGAAATTATCGAGAAGATCCAGTCTGCACTAAGCGGAAACCTGGCAGCAGCACCATCTGCACCAGCGGCCTCTGCTAATGTTGAAGAACAACAACAAGAAGAAGAAACAATTTCAGCAGAAGACATCGCTCTTCTTGAAAGCTTTGAACAAAACCTAAATGCACCGGCAGAAGTACTGACGATGGAGCAAAAGGAAAAAAGAGCAGAGTCTTTCTTCCCGGGAGAAAAGACAGCAGCAGCTCCGGCACCAGTTCAAGCTGAAGCAGCAAAACACGACGAACATAAAAAAGCAGCGGCCCCAGCAAAAGGAAATTCAGAAGACGACAGTATCCGCGTGAGTTTATCGCGTGTTGAACTTCTAAACAACGTAGTTGGAGAGTTAGTTATTATCCAAACGATGCTTAACCAGCATAGAGATGAAGTAGAGAACCCGACAATGTTAAAGTCGCTTTCTCACCTGGCAAAATTATCAAAAGAAATCCAGAACATTTCAATGAGCCTTCGTATGGTTCCATTGAAGCAGACTCTACAAAAGATGCAAAGAATTGTCCGCGATACATCGAAAACTCTTGGGAAGAAAGTTCACCTGGAGTTAGTAGGTGAAGAGACGGAAATTGATAAAACAGTTCTAGAGCACTTAGCAGACCCTCTTGTTCACATCGTAAGAAACGCAGTTGACCACGGTCTTGAAACGACTGAAGGACGCCTTGCTTGCGGTAAAGAAGAAGAAGGAAGAGTAACTATTAAGGCCTTCCACGAAGGTAACAGTATGGTTATCGAGATCAGCGATGATGGTAAAGGGATCAACCCAAAAATCATCCGTGAAAAAGCGATTGAGAAGGGAGTTATCTCGGCCAACGCTACAATGAGCGACGACGATATCATCAACCTTATTTTCCACCCTGGTTTCTCGACGAAAGAAGCGGTTTCTGAAATCTCAGGACGCGGTGTAGGGATGGACGTTGTTAAGACCAATATTGAAAAGCTTTCAGGGGAAGTAAAAGTTATCTCTGAAATCGGAAAAGGATCAGTGTTTAAAGTTATCCTTCCACTGACTCTGGCAATCATCGAAGGGATGGTTACAAAGATCGGAGAAGAAAGATACATCATTCCTCTTGGGCAAGTGTATGAATCACTTTCTCCAACTCCAGATATCGTCCACCACGTTAACGGTGTGGGTGACTGTCTTAAGATCAGAGGAGAGGTTCTTCCGTTATTTAAAATTTCAAAAGCTCTTCAGAGAAACCTGGCAGAAAAACCGCTTCACGAGCAGATTGCCATCATCGTTAACTCTGATGAAAGAAACTTTGCAGTTCTGGTGGATGACATTCTTCACCAACAGCAGGTTGTTATTAAGAAACTTGGTGATGAGATTAAAAACCAGAAAGGGTTTATGGGAAGCACGATTCTTGGAGACGGGCGCCCGGCATTCATTCTGGATTTAATGGAACTGTTTGCGGGATCGATGAAAAAGAAAAAGACAAGCTTTATTGATGAAATGGCAGCATAGGAAAGAGGAGAAAAACAATGGAAAAAGACAACGTAACAAAAATGAAGAGAGCAGGAACATCAGAACTAAGCCGTTTTATCGAGTTTAGTCTTGGGCAAGAGGACTACGCAATTCCTCTTTTAATGGTAAGAGAAGTTATTTCTGTTCCAGACACGACACCAATTCCAAAATCACCAACGCACTTCCTGGGAATTATGAACCTAAGAGGGCAGGTTATTTCAGTTGTCGACCTTAGAAAAAAACTAAAAGTAGACGCTCGTCAGGATAAAGAAGAAGCCGTTATCATCGTTGATATCGGTGGAATGAACATTGGAGTGGTTGTAGATTCAATCAACAAAGTTCTGGCCTTTTCTTCTGAAGACGTAAGTGAAATGCCGGAAGTTGAACACCAAATCAATACACACTTTATTTTTGGTGTTTACAAAAAAGAAAATTCACTAACAGTACTTCTGGATATCGCTAAGGTTCTTGACCTTAAAGATATGGAAGCTATCAGTGGAACTAAGAGAGCTGCTTAATTGGCCGTTTCTTTTATCTTAGAGTTGAAAGTTAATTTTTAGAGGTTTGTAATGAGTCAGGCGGCAGTTGGTAGTGTAAGTAAAGATTTCGTATCGTTGATTGAGAAGGTTTCAACTGTTGTGCATAAGATTTCGGGGAACCGTTTAGGTGAAAAACAGGCCTACATGGTAGAGACGAGAGTTAAAAAACGCATGATGGAATTGGGGCTAAAGACGGCCGATGAATATATTAAATACATCGATCAGAACTTAGATCACGAATCTTACATTCTTGTCGGACTCATTACAACTCACCACACATTTTTCTTCAGAGAGTTTCCGCATTTTGAGATTTTAAAAGCGAAACTTCCAGAGCTGGTGGCCCATGTAAAAAAGCGTGGAGATAAAACTCTTAGCGTATGGTCAGCTGCCTGTAGTAGAGGACACGAAGTGTACTCGCTGGCAATGTTTTTAGATTTTCACCTTCCGCAAATTGACCCGACAGTGTCATTTAAAATCTTAGGAACGGATATTGATGGTGAATCGGTAAAGATCGCCAACAATGGTGTTTATCACCAAAACGAAATTAAAGAAATCCCGATGAACTTCATGGGGAACAACTGGGCCAAGGGGACAGGCGATATCGCTATGTATGCCAAGGTCAAATCAAATTTAAAAACGAAATGCGAGTTTAAACCGGGAAACCTTTTAAAAGTTTCTGAAGCGGTGAAAGACACAAAGTTCGACGTTATCTTCTGTAGAAACGTTTTCATTTATTTTGAAACTCACCAGGTAGAAGCGATTTCAAAGGATCTGCTGGCAAGACTTCACCCACATGGGTTGTATTTCTCAGGGATTTCAGAACCGCTATCGGGGATGAAGCTGGATATTGCTTCAATCGGCCCGTCTGCTTATATTCATAAAAATGCAGCACCGGCGACCGCTCCACAACCGGCAAGCAACGTGCTTCCAATGGGAGCGAGACCATCAGTGTCTACTGTTGCACCTGTGGCAGCTGCGCCAGTATCTTACACTCCAGCAGTATTAAGAGTTATGTGTGTGGACGACTCACCAAGTATCCTAACACTATTAAAGAAAGTTCTTGTTCCAGAGCATGGATTTGAAGTTGTAGCGACAGCTATCAACGGTAAGGATGCTATGGAAAAGCTAAAAACGGTAAAAGTGGATTTAATGACTCTCGATATTCACATGCCAGAAATGGACGGGGTGACTTATCTGGAGAAAAACCACACGAACACTCACCCTCCGGTTATGATCATTTCTTCTGCTTCACGTGCTGACTCTGATACAGCAATGAAAGCGTTTAAATTCGGAGCGAGTGACTACGTAGAAAAACCAGCGCTGACAAACTTAGAAGAGCGCGGGGAAGAAATCAGGACAAAACTTCGTTCAATCGCTGGAAGCTCACAGAGAAAAACAACTGTGTCTTCTTTTGATAAAGAAAACCAGAAGAAATTTGTTATCGCCAACCCAGAGAAGAAAATGCGCCTTATCCTGGGGTCTCTATCAGACCTTCCAGTGATGAAGTCATTCTTCCACGACCTGGACAACTCTCAGCCGCCGACATTGATTTTCTTTGAAGGCCAGGGAGAGATCTTAGAAGGGATCGTAAAAGAGCACCAAAGAGACTTCAAAAAGACAGTTGTCTTTTTTGATAACATTGATACTAAGCTTGAGGCCAACAAAATTTACTTTGTAGACTTCAAAAAATACTTCTCACTTCTACACAAAAAGTACGGCACGCTTCCGACGTCTATTATGACGTATGGAAACACTTCTGCTCACGCTGCGAAACTAGTGGCCGAGTGGCGAGGTGTTGAACTTCTACTGGAAGACTTGGGGGAAAAAGGAAACGCGAAACATCCACTGAAAGCGAAAGCTTCAGACGTTGTTCCGGCAACCAGCTTCCCGTATATGTCATGTCGTTACCTGAGCACGAAATAAAGGACAGGTAATCAATGAAGAAGATGCGTTCATTACAACCACAGACGAAAAAAGACGGAGGAGAGTTTTTAGTGACTCTTTTTCCCGGAGATGTTTTCATTTCTTTCCATCACACAAATCAGGAGAGCGTGGCGTTTTCAGTTAAACGCACTGAACTTTCTGTGCAGTCGTATGAAAAGATTTTTATGTTTGTTTCTGAGTACTTCAAGTCGGAGTTTTCAAAGATTGAAGTAAAGATGATTGGGCTGCAAAAAAGCATCGAACAAAGTGCACCTTTTTTTGAAGTTAAAAAGTTTCAAAACGTAAAAAAGATTGAAAAGAACGGGCAGGTAGAAGTTTTCTATCTTCCTGAACTTAATAAAGTCCGCGTTTCAATTGAAGCAGCAGCTCCGGCTGCAGTGACGCCGATTGCTTCAAAGATGCCGGCAAAGGCCATGCCTTCAAAGTTTAAAGTCCTGGTCGTGGATGACTCGAAAACGATTAGAACGATTCTTTCAAAAATCTTTTCAAGTGACCCGATGTTTGAAGTGTGTGCGATGGCAGAAAAACCTTCTGATGTAGAAGGACTGATCCAAAAGCACAACCCGGACGTTATCACGCTTGATATTCACATGCCGGAAATGGATGGGGTGACACTGCTTAAAACGGTGATCGCGCCGAAGTACCGCATCCCGACAGTGATGATTTCATCAATCAGTATGGCCGAAGGACCGCTGGTCTTAGACGCTCTGGAAAACGGAGCTGTTGATTACATCCAAAAACCAGAGATGAGTGAGATCGAAAAAGTGACGCCGTTCATTCTGGAAAAAGTTAGAACAGCGGCGATGGCCAACTTAAGTAAAAAATCGAGACGCGAAAGACCTCAGAGCATCAAGACCATGGAGAAGTGTAATCTGGACTCTCTGATTGTTCTTGGTTCTTCAACAGGTGGAACAGAAGCGATTCGTGATATCTTAACGGCACTTCCAAATCAAATTCCTCCGATGCTGATTGTTCAGCACATCCCGGCCGTTTTCTCTCTGGCCTTTGCCAAGAGAATGAACGATCTTTGTCCGTTTGAAGTGAAAGAAGCAGAAAACGGAGATGAAGTCAGAGCAAACCGCGTGTTGATTGCTCCTGGTGGAACGCAAATGAAAATGGTCCACAAGTCTGGAAAGACTTACGTGGAAATCAACGATGATGAACCGGTTAACCGTTTCAAGCCGTCAGTTGATTATATGTTCTTAACAGTGGCCAAATCACTTTACACTCACACTGTTGCCGTTATCTTAACGGGGATGGGGAAAGATGGTGCTAAGGGGATGCTGGAGCTGCGTAAACTTGGTGTGCGCACGATTGCTCAGGATGAAGAAACATCTGTTGTATTCGGAATGCCAAAAGAAGCGATTCACATTGGAGCAGCAGAGTATGTTGAACCACTGACTCAAATCGCTGAGCGTATCACTATTCTTACCAATGAAAAAAAAAGTAAAAAGGAAGTCTCATGAGCCGAGTCCTGATTGTTGAAGACCAAAAAGAGATCCGCGAGATCCTGGAAGAAGTCTTCACGAGGGAACTAGGTTTCAGACATGTGACTTTCGCTACAGACGGGCTGGAAGGTTTTGCTGAGTCGTACCTTCAAGAGTTCGATCTGATTTGCACTGATCACGGCATGCCGTTTTTAAATGGTGGTGATTTAATCGCTGCGATTAGGACTAAGCCAGGTATCAATCAATACACTCCGGTCATCATGGTTTCGGCCTTAATTCCTGATTTACTAGTGGCCATAAAAGGAATGGAAGGGATTTATTTCCTGGAAAAACCTATCGATTTCAATCGCCTGAAACGTTATGTGAAGATGGCCATTGGAACTTCTAAAAATAGAAAAGATTTAATTTCTGCTTAAAAAAATGGTAGGCGGAATAGGGATCGAACCTACGACCACTTGGATGTCGACCAAGCGCTCTACCACTGAGCTATCCGCCTGTATGGAATTTGTATCGAGCACACATAGTAAAAGTTAGTTCTTTTGCTGTCAAACTTTCCGCAATGAGTTAATGAGTTTTTTTCGTGCCTTAAAGTTCCTTCGTCATTATATTTAGGCATGCAAAAAAATCGAATGTTAATGAATTTCACTGGTATGCTTTGGAACCAGCTAAAAGAGTTCAAAGTGTACTATTTCTTCGGGGTGATTGCCCTGATTTTCACTCACAAAATTCAAAGTGAATTGCCTTTCATGGCCAAAGAACTTGCTGACTATGTGGCAAAAAATAATAACGAGCTTAGGCCTAGTTTATTTTTTCTCTGTGCTCTAGGGATTATTGTTTTTAGAACATCTTCGCGTATTTTGTTTTTCTTTCCGGCAAGACTGCTGCAGAAATTTCTACGCTCTGAGCTTTTAGAAAAACTGGAATCTAATACGCCTCAGCGCTTTCGCCATTTAAATGCGGGGCAGTTGTTTCAGTATCTCTCTGGCGATATTGACCAGATCAGAGCACTCATTGGGTTTGTTGGTCTTCAAGGTGCAAACTTTGTGATCGCGTTTTTTATCCTGATTCCCAAGATGGTGAGTTTCAACGCTCATTTACTTTTGGCCTTAACTCCAATGCTTGGGGCCTTTATCATCTTTACGGTGATCGTTTCAAAAAACAGAAAGTACTTTAAGCTGACTCAAGACATGCAGGGAGAAGTGCAAAACCTGATCATGGAAAGTTATGTTGGAAAAAGAACAATTAAAAACTTCCACGCCGAAGCTTCTTTTATGGAACTTTTTGGCGAGCTTTCATTAAAAGAACTTTATTATTTCTACCGTTCATCTCTGGGGATTTCGATTACCATGCCGCTAATCTCATTAGGGGTGGGGCTCTCGATGCTTTGGGGGGCCTATATCATCAAGTCTTATGACCTGGGGGCCACAACTCTGATTTTATTCTCAGGATTTGTTTTCCTTTTTATGGAGCCAATGGGTTATCTTTCGTGGATTGGTGTGGTTGTTTCGCGCTCACACGCTTCGTGGGGACGACTAAAAGATTTAGACCTGACACTTACAACGAGTGTTGAGGCCGAAGAGAAATTAAAAAACTTAAACACGACTTTAACCGACAATAACTACAAACTGCCATTTTGGGATCAGGCCCTTGCCGTGAGTTTTAAACCTGGTGCATGGAACGTCTTAATTGCCAAAACCGGACATGGAAAAAGTGAAATCCTATTAAAGCTTGCTGAAGTTCTTCGCCAAAGAGGCAAGAGCATCTCATTAGTGGCGCAAGACCCGTACATCTTTAACGACACGATGGAGAGAAATATCTTCCTCGGAAAAAAAGAAAACGATGAAGAGCGCGAGCACGCGAAAGTGATGCTTAAAATCCTGGGCCTTGATTATCTTGAACCCAATATGGAAAATCTGATGAAGATGGAAGTAGGGGAAAACGGCAAACGCCTTTCAGGTGGCCAGGCCAAACGTTTAAGTTTAGTCCGAAGCCTTATGAGCGGAGCAGACATCTTGATTTGGGACGACCCGTTCTCATCAGTTGATTTGATTTTAGAAAAAGAAATCATCCAGGAGCTTAAAAAGCAGCCGATGATGAAAAATAAAACATTAATTCTCACCAGTCACAGGCTCTCGACCGTCAGACATTCTGATTACCTGATCTTTATCGATAAAGAAGAAGGGATTATTGAAGAAGGCCAAGTGAACCAATTATTAAAAGAAAACAGCAAAACGTATGAATACTTCCAAAAACAAATGGTATAGTTTATTTTTCTTCGAGGGATCGAAAGTGATGATGGGACTGGTGCTCGTGTGCCTTATCCTGTCGGCCTATCTTGGAGTCCAGACTCCAAAGCTGATTGCCAATCTCTCAACTCATTACGATGACAACACACTTTTTAACCAGGCCTTAATGGCCTTGTTTATTAACTTCGTTGCCGTCTATGTTAACCGCGTCGTTTATCAATTGGGAGTGAATAAGTACGTGCGCTTACTCATTCAGTATGCCCGCACCCAGACTTACGGCAGATGGCTTTCATCAAACGAACACGACAGCGAAAAATACCCGCAGGGAGAGATTCTCTCGAGAATTATGTCGGATACGGAAGCGATTCGCGATTTGATCACATCGGGGTCATTCGGGATTTTTATCGACCTGTGTTTTGTCGCTTCTTGTTTGATCGGTTTTATTACACTTCACAAGTTCACTGGATTTTTTATTAGTGGGGCCGAAATCCTGGCGACGATTCTCTTGATTTGGGGATCGCAGTTAATGCGCGATATTTTTATGAGACTCAGAAACGCGCAGGCGAAAGTCAACCGTGTAACAGCGAATGTTCTTGGTGGGTTTCATCAGATGTATTACACCCGCCACGACAACTACGCTTCGGTGAAGTCAAATATGGCCTTCGAAGATTTTTTGGAAAAACAAAATCAGGCCAATAACATGGATGCCGCTTATTATGCGTGTGCAGAGTCGCTTTATCCGATTCTTCTGGCATTGGTGATTTTTATTTTCCCATACACGGGTCTTACAGAAGCTGCTTTGATTTTTGCTATCGTTGATTTAATTCAAAGATCGATTAACCCTATCAAAGAAATTTCCGGCAAGATTGCCAACATCCAAAGAGCAGCGACGGGGATTGACCGCATTCAACACTTCCTAAACGACATGCCGATGAAGATTGTCGTTGGGAAAAACCAACTTTTATCGGAAGAGCACCACTGCAAACTTGTGCAGATGAATGTTTCGATTCCTAAGTTTGCTTACCCTAAGCGAGTTAAGAAAAACGCTGATGAAGCAGAAGAAGTGAGAGATCATTTTTCACTTCAGGACATTCATTTTTCAGGAAACCCTGGAGAGCTTATTGGTATCGTAGGTCTTTCGGGTTCAGGGAAATCGACATTGTTAAATATCCTTGCTGGAAACTTAGTGGCCAAAGAAGCGATCGTTGATTTAACGATGAATTCTGATGGGCGCGAGTACCATCTCGGGATTCAAGACCTGGATGAGTACCGCCAGGAAGTCAGCATTGTTTCTCAAGAGTCCCATATCTTCAGTGAGTCGCTGATGTTTAATATCACTCTAAAGCGCGATTTAGATCCAAAAGAAGTGGCCCATTTTGAAGAGGCGTGGAGAAAACTTGAAGAGAGCATTCCTTATCTTAAAACCATGGGCGTCAGCACTCATGAGAAAATCATTCCTTCTAAACTCTCGCTTGGTCAAAAGCAGCTTCTTGCTGGGGTGCGTGCTTGTTACTTAAAGAAGAATATTGTTTTCTTTGATGAGATTTCATCGGCCCTGGATTCAGAGCTGGAACTGGCCCTGCGCGAATGTATTCTTCTTATTCAGGAGTTCTCGTTGACTATTATCGTGGCCCATAGGGTTGAGACTATTATCAACGCCGACAAAATCCTGGTTATGGAAAAAGGCCGAGTGATCAACTCTGGAAAACATGCAGAGCTTCTTTCAGAATCTCAAGTTTATCAAGAATTTATCCGTGAGCTATCGCATTCTTGAGCTTTTGCCGTTATCATAAGTCCTGTTTAATTTAATCCAAGGTAGGAGACAGGTAAGATGCAAAAGCTTATGAAGAAACTAACTCCGCTTATGGGCGTGGCCGTACTTACAGTAGTGGTTATTGCCTGCCAAAAAGAAGCGAGTTCTAAACCGAATTTTATTTTCAAACCAGCACCCTCAAAAGAAGTAGTCGCTAAGATCGGTGATCAGCCTGTTTTAGAAAAAGACTTTGTTAAAGGGATCGAAAGTGATCTTTATGAAGCTGAGATGAAAGTTTATGAAATCAAAATGGCGCGCCTTCAAGCGATGCTACTTGAGCGTTTTATGAATGCCGATCCAAACAAGAAGAACTTAACAAACGATCAGTTCCTGGATCAATACATTGCTAAAGGTGTGAAGATTTCTGATGCTGAAGTTGAGAAATTCATTAAAGACCGTCAAATCCCTAAAGATCAAGTTAACCCAGAAATTAAAGCTCGTATCGTAGAGTATTTATCAGTTGAATCTAAAAAGGTCGCGGTTGATAAATGGATTGCTGAGAAAACAAAAAAATCTCCAGTAGAAGTTTACCTGCAGAAACCATCTCTTCCAATGTTTGAAGTAAACGTTGGAGACGCTCCATTTAAAGGCGGAGCTGATGCAAAAGTAACAATCGTAGAATTCTCAGACTTCCAGTGTCCATTCTGTTCAAAGGGTGCAACGATCCTTGCAGGTCTTGAGAAGAAATACGGCAACAAAGTTAAGATCGCTTTCAAGCACTTCCCACTTCCATTCCACGCGCAAGCAAGAGGAGCGGCAGAGGCGAGTATGTGTGCTTTTGAACAAGACCCAAAAGCTTTCTGGAAAATGCACGATGCAATGTTTGCTGACCAGTCAAAACTTGATGTTCCTAACCTGATCGCTACAGCTAAAAAAGCAGGCGTAAAAGAAGCGGAATTCAAGGCGTGTGTTGAGTCTGGAAAGTATAAAGCGAAAGTAGACGCTGACGTAGCAGAAGGCTCAAACCTTGGTATTAAGTCGACTCCGACTTTCTTTATCAATGGGAAGCTGATCGCAGGGGCGCAGCCGATTGAAGTATTTTCAGAAGTTATTGATGAGGAACTGGCTAAGTAATCCGACCAATACAGTTGGGCAAAGGTCATCTTTGCCCAACTCCAAATCTCCCCCTCCATCTTATATAATTATTTAATGGTAATCCCCCCATAAAAAATGCGGGACTAAGTCTATAGGGTAATTATGGATGTAAGAGATCAATCAGTAAAACTTGACCAGGCCCGCGATCGTTATCGTGAAGCTCAAGAAGATTTAAAAGCTTCTTACGATAAAAATTTGCAGCAAATGAAAGAGACGTTTGATGCTCGCACGACAAAACAGGCCAAGACTTACGCCGAAAATAAAACCAAACTTGAAGAAGAAAACCAGATTAATAACGAGCTTTATTCAGAGAGAACAAGAAGTGCTATCACTAAAGGACAGGAAGAGTTTAAAAATCGCCTGAAAGAAAACGCAGGTCGATTTGAGCAGGAGAGAAACCAGGCCAAGGCCGATCTCAATGATAAGCTGACAACTTTAAGTGACTCGTACAAAAAAACGTTCAATGAAAATGAGCGCTACCAAAACCAAATCAAACAATCGATGAATGAGCGTTACACTAACGCTAATAAACGCTACCAGGAAGAGTTCAACACACAAGTGAAGAACCTCGACGAAAAATCAAAAACAATGGGCGCAGAAATGCGCGAAAAAGACCGTTCTGAAAGAATGAAGCTGGCCAAAGGTCATGCTGATGAAATGGACAATTTAAGACAAACATCAAACGATCAGAAGTTTAAAGAAGTCAATCGCCTAAGAGACGATAATGAAAACCTTCGTACAACTTTTGAGCGCGACAATCGCATGCTTAAAGACCGTCAGGAAGAAAGAGTGGCCGAGCTTTTAAACCTCAAGGGGAAACAGAGCGACGACGGTCAAAAGAACTACGAGAGACTTCAGGAAGATATCCGTCAGAAAAATTCGAATCTTCAGGAAAAACAAAACGTAGCTCATAAAAAAGAAGCAAAAGAATTAGAGAAGAAATTTAATGAAGACGTTCGCAACATTCAGAGTGTAGCGAATCAAAAGATCAGAGGTGGTACTCAGGCCGATAATCTTTTAGATGAAATGAAGCAGTCAAAAGAGTCGTATGAAAACCGCCTTCAGGTTTCACGCGACGAACTGGCGCGCACGAATCGTCTGAATACTGAAAAAGAAGAAATCATCGACAATTCTTATAGAGAAAAACTAAAAGAGATGAAGACTGCGAGCCTGGAAAATGCAGCTAAAAAAGAAGCTGAGGCCAATGAAACATTGAAAGATACACTTTATCAAAACCGCGAGAAAAACAACGCGCTTTTAGAGCGCTATAAAGTGGATACAGGCAAGTTAAAAACAGATGCTGAAGATCATCTTGCTCATGTTAACGGGCAAAATACAAAGCGCATGAAAGAGCAAAGAGTGGAGTTTGGGCGCGCAGTAAATACCATGAACGAAAAGAACATGGAAACTATCAACTCACTTAAAGAGGATTACTCGAAAGATAAGACAGCTTCTTTAGAGAAAAATAAAAAAGATTTTAATGATGAGAAAGTGGCGCTGAAAACTGAATTCAACCGCCAGAATTCTATCCGTGAAAACTTATACGAACAAAAGTTAGCGGACATGGAAAAGCAGACAAACAAGATTATTGAGAACTACGAAAACCGCATCTCGCAGATTGCCCGCAAGGCAGAAAACGAAGTGGCCATCGTAAAGAGCACAGAGGCCGAAAGAGCGGTTAAAGAGGCCCAGGCCAATAAACTTGCAGTAGAGACTCTAAGAACTCAAAGCCGTCAGGAACTAAATCAAATGCGCGATAAGTACGAAACTAAAATCGCCAGAGATAAGGCCATGGGCGACAACCAAACCAGCCGTATCGTTCAGAGATACGAGGACCAGCTAGTCCGCGAAAGAAATGACCATCAAAAAGAGCTTTCGACGCGCCTAGGAGAATCTCAGGCCCAGTTTGAACGTCTCTTTAGAAGCTCCGAGCTTGAAAAAGCGACTTTAAGAGATCAGTATGAGCAGCGCATGGAAAATATGAGATTGCAGTCTCTTTCACAAGAAAATACAAAAAAAGCATAGTTAGTGGTATCCTAGTTTTATAAAAGGAATTTTAAAAAACTAGGATGCCCATGAGACGAGCTAAAATCGTGGCCACAATCGGCCCGGCCAGCAATACCAAAGAAATGATTTCAAAGTTAATCGAAACAGGCGTAAACGTCTGCCGTATTAACATGAGCCATGGAACATATGAAGCTCACTCCGCAGTTATTAAAAACATCCGTGAAGCTTCACGAGAGTCTGGTTATGAAGTCGCAATCCTTGCTGACCTTCAAGGTCCAAAAATCCGTGTTGATAAACTTCCTGAACCGCTAAAGCTTGAAGAAGGAAGTGAGTGGGTTATTGGAGCTTCAAAGCTAAAGGATAAATACCCCGAGTATGCACAAAATTATATCCCTACCATTTATGAAAACCTGGTCGCTGACTGCCATGATGGAGCACGCATTCTTTTTGATGATGGTCTACTGCAAGCGGTAGCCGTCAGTCGTGATAGAGACGTTTACAAGATCAAAGTTAAAACTGGTGGAACGTTAAAATCAAATAAGGGTATTAATCTTCCGGACTGTGAAGTGTCAGCTCCGGCCTTCACTGATAAAGACCGTGAAGACTTAATGTTTGCTCTTAAAGAAGGAGCAGACTACGTGGCCCTGTCTTTTGTTCGAAAGAAAGAAGACATCATGCAGGTTAAGACTCTGCTACATACATTAAAAGTAAACATTCCTATTATTTCTAAAATCGAAAAGCCTCAGGCCATTGATAACCTGGATGATATTTTATCTGTCACAGATATGATCATGGTTGCCCGTGGAGACATGGGAGTTGAAGTTGGAAACCATCTGGTTCCAGCGATTCAAAAGAAAATCATTACAGCTTGTAACAACAAAGGGATTCCGGTTATTACAGCGACTCAGATGTTGGAGAGTATGACTGAAAATCCAACTCCAACCAGAGCGGAAGCTTCTGACGTTGCCAACGCCATTTGGGATGGGACAGATGCGGTTATGCTTTCGGGAGAGTCGGCCTCGGGGAAATACCCTATTGAGACGGTGAGAATGATGGATCAGATCGTGCGCGAAGCTGAGCGCACACCAAAAGATCGCCCACTTCTAAGACATCAGGATTTATCTAGTGTCACGGCTTCAGTTATGGTGGCAGCATCAATGATCGCTGAAAAAATCGGCGCTAGAAGAATTCTTTCGGTAACAGAGTCTGGACAGTCTTGTTTACGTATTACTCAATTCCGCCCAAGTATCCCAGTTCTTGGTATCACGAACTCAATTAAAGTTGCACGTCGTATGTGTTTATACTGGGGAGTGAGTCCATTTATCGTCACTGATCAGGAACGCGAGAATAACGAGTTCATGAAAAACGTACTTAAAGAAGTTAAAGACCGCTTAAAACTTAAAAACGGGGATAAGCTGGTGGTGACTCGCGGGGACGGTCAGTTCTTCTCTCAGGGAAGTTCAAACTCTGTTAAGGTCGAGTTGATAAAGGACGCTCCGAAAGTTAAAGGTGGATCGCAAGGGTTGGAGGAAGCTTCCGACGATAAAAAAAAAATCCTCTTAGACACGAATAACTGTGCTTCTTGCCAGGCCTGCGTACAAGTGTGTCCGCATGAAATCTGGGCCGTCACAAAAGACGAAAAGCGCGACACTTATATCGAAGCTAAAAATATCAACAAATGCACCATGGATCTCGCCTGTGTGGACGCCTGTCCTACAGGTGCTATCGAGATCATCCCTCAATACTGAAAATGGATTGGTTAAACTCATACGGCGTAGTGGATTTCGGGTACACAGAAGACCCGGTCCCTACGACTCTTGAGTACTATAATCAATGGGTGGCCGCAAACCTCCATGCTCCACTTCATTACCTGGAAGGGGAAAGACAAGAAAAAAGACAGGACTTAAAAAATCACTGGCAAGATTTCCAGTCGGCCGTGGTTTTTTTATTTTCTTATCATCCGACTCATTCTGAATTACAAAATCTTTATCAAAAAAACCCCAATTGGAATGGTCTTAAACTCGCATCCTACACTTTAGGTTTTGAAGGATGGGATTATCACAATCTTTTAAGAGAAAAGCTTGAAAGCATCGGTGAGCGCTTAAAAAAAGATCATGGAGTGGAGTTTCGCTTAACTCTCGACACTCACCCCGTTTTAGAGCGCGATCTCGCTAAAAGAGCAGGGCTTGGATGGTTTGGGAAAAACTCCATGCTGATTAATCGTCACCAGGGAAGTTTTTTTATTATTGGCTCTCTCTTACTGGATAAAAAACTCGATTTAAAAACGAAGGCCTATGAGACTGATCACTGCGGTCAATGTACCCGCTGCATTGATGCTTGCCCGACCGAGGCGATTGATCCCGTTAGTAGAACGATTATTGCCAAAGACTGCATCAGCACATTTACGATTGAGCAGTTTAAACTCGATACGATCCCGTCAGAGAAAATGACTCTAAAAGAGGGAACTCTCTTTGGTTGTGATATTTGTCAGGATGTGTGCCCATGGAATAAACGTGTCGACAGGCAAAACACTTTTCCACCTTTAAGCTGGAGTGATCAGCAAAAAAAGATCCTGGATTTTTTCTTGTTAAGACCAGTGGAAGAAGTTCATCAGAATCTTGAAGAGATGAGTGGGAAGGAATTTGAAAGAGTGATGGATAAAACCTCATTCGCCCGTTCGGGGCGAAGAGGTTTACTAAAAAATATCAGGTTTTACTTAAAAAAAGATTAGATGTTTTTTCTTAGGGCCTCGACGATGTCGAGTCTGGAAGCGCGAAGAGCTGGAATCATTGTTGCCACAACTGTTGTCACAGAAGCAAGTAGGCTGGCGTAAAGAACAGATCCCCATTGGAAGAAAATCTTGATCTGGAACGGCGTCGAAGCTCCCGGCATTTCCGTCATGATTTTTACACTTTCGACGATGCGGATACACCCGGCAGAAATAAGAATCCCACAAATGATTCCGATTAAAGAGAGCATTACACTTTCTAAAACAAACTGCGAGACAATATCTTTTCTTGATTCACCTAGGGCGCGAAGAGTCCCGATTTCTCCCGTTCTTTCAACAACTGTCATACTGACAGTGTTTAAGATTCCCAGGAACATCAAGGCCAGAAGAATGGCCTCGATCAAGCGGTTTTGAACGCCGTAGAATTTATCAACCTGTCTAAAAAGAACCGCCAGGTCTCGCCATGAACGGGCAAAGAGGTTAGGGTGAGTCCCTTCTAGCTTTGTATTGATGTTATTTAAATTAGCTTCGGCCATTTCTAGCTCTTTAAATTTTAAAACAGCGATATCGACATTTTGTGTATCCAGGATTTCCTGAGTCACTGAAAGAGGCATGTAAATGACCTGCCCGTCGATTTCATCAATTCCAGCAGAAAAAAGTCCAGCGACAGTTAAGTCCATGGCATTCATGATCCCATCAATCGTATTGGTAAGAACCGTGATGTTGTCGCCTTCTTTAACGTTCATTTGCTTCGCAAGGAGTCTCCCTACAACTACTTCCTTGGCCCCACTTTCATTAAAAAAGCGCCCTTCAGTAATGCGCATACTTTTAGAGAATTTTGGTTCACCAACGGGATCAACACCGATGACTTTTCCTCCTACAGAAAGATCGCCGTTACTGACCAGACCAAAAAAGCTTAAGCGTCCACTCAGTCGTTCAATTTGCGGCATTTCAGATTTAAGTTCATCCAGGTCACTTAGAGCAAAGAGTCTTTCGGCGCGCGACTCTTTTCCTGGGCTCCAGTATTTATGAGAAGCAATCTGCATATTACCGTATTGGTTTTCAGCGGCAATCCATTTCAGAGCGGCCAGCGAGTAGCTGGAGAATCCCTGGAATAAAATCACTGCTGTGACGGCCCCGGCGATCATACTGATTGAAAGTAAGCTTCTTAGACGGTGACGGGAAATGTTTCTAACGGCAAGTTTTAATCGCATCACTAGGCACCTCCAACAAGGCTATCACTAATAATGTGACCATCAGAGATTTTAATTTGCCTTTGGGTTTTGGCAATCAGGTCTGTATCGTGAGAGCAAAGCATGACTGTGACTTTCATGTCTTGTTGAAGCCTCATTAAAAGATCAAAAACCTCTTCAGATGTCTTTGTATCGAGGTTTGCTGTCGGCTCATCTGCTAAAATTAAAGTAGGCGATTTCACAATCGCTCTGGCGATGGCCACACGTTGGCGCTGTCCACCTGAGAGTTGACCTGGTCTTCTGTGAGTAAAACCCTCAAGTCCTACGCGCTTTAGTGCCTGATGAGCGCGCTCCAGTCTCTCTGCTTCCGGAATATTTAAAAGCATTAACGGGTATTCAACATTTTCCAGTGCACTTAAAAGAGGAAGCAGGTTAAAGGTCTGGAAGATAAACCCGATTTCCTGCGCACGGATGAGCGAGAGCTCGTGGTCTTTTAAATCTTTAATGTTGGTGTTTTTTATAAAGAGGTCGCCTTTAGTCGGAGGATCAATTAATCCTGCAACATTGAGAAGACTGGTTTTTCCACTTCCTGATTTACCGGAAAGACCGATAAATTCCCCTTTGTGAATGGTGAAATTAATTTTTTCCAAAGCGGTGAAATCAAC
>CAXHHE010000009.1:0-24540 GCA_964016365.1 uncultured Bacteriovorax sp.
CTACACAGAAGCCTTCGTCGGCAGCGTCAGATGTGTATAAGAGACAGGGCCCTTCCTGGAATAATCAGGCGCTCTTCAGATTTTTTAATATCTTCGCTTCTAAATCCTTCTTTAGTGCGAACGTTTTTAGATTTGGCGATACCGACAACTGGAACTTTAATCTCCAGCTCTTTAAGTGCCTCTTTAAAAACATTCACCTGTCCCCATCCCCCATCGACAATAAAGACATCAGGGAGACTTCCATTATCAGATCTTCTGATAATAAGTTCTCTCATCATGGCAAAGTCGTTATTGCCTTCCGGACGCTCTTCAAGATGGTAATAGCGATAGTTCTTTTTATCGGGTTTGCCGTCGTGGAAAACAATCTGGGAAGCTGTCGGGCTCGATCCCTGGAAAATGGCAACGTCATAACACTCAAGTACCACCGGTCTTTCTTTAAGAGAAAGAAGATCTTTAAGCTTATTAAGCCCTACATAAACTGAGTCTTCATGAAGCAGGCGCACGCGTTGTTGTTCAAAAGCATGATCGCGAGTGAGGTTAAGAAATGAATCGTATTTCTTTTGTGGAGGTCGAACACGGATGGTCTTTCCAAGGGTATTGACTCCGGCCTCTAGCATTTCATTATTCTCCTGATCCATTTGCGTGATAATCAAATCAGGCAACGAATCATAAGTCGTCGAATAATATTGAAATAAAAAGTTAAGCACTGACTCTTCCAAAGACTCCACAATATCGAGATTAGAAAAGTTAAAGTTTTTATGCCCAAGAAGAACACCGTTTCTCATCATGTAGACAGAAATATCAACTTCAATCTCACCCTGATAAAAGGCCACGATATCCAGATTCTTCTCGTCGCCATGCTCAGCATTTTCCTGCTTAAAGTTATTGGCAAAATCAGAAAGCACGCGGAGGTTGTCGCGGATAAGAGCGGCCTTTTCAAACTCCTCATTCTCCGAGGCTTCATACATGCGCCTTTCTAATTCTTTAATCGTTTTACTCCCGCTTCCTGAAAACATATCGCGGGCATAATCGAGATCTTTTTCATAATTTTCTGCACTGATTTTTCCTACGCAAGGAGCACTACACTGATGCATCTGGTACAAGAGACATGGCTCTTTTCTTTTCCTGAATTCCGACAGCGTGCAGTCGCGTAGACAAAAACTTTGCGTAAGGATGCGAATGATATCCCAGACGTTACTTCCCGTGACAAAAGGTCCGTAGACCTCAACACCTTTAGCGCGCTTCACCCTTCTGACAAATTCCAGTCTAGGGAAAGGTTCATTGTGATTGATCACCACATAGGGGTATGACTTATCATCTTTTAGGCGGATATTGTATTTGGGAGTGTGCTTCTTAATGAGAGTGTTTTCTAAAACAAAACTCTCCGCATCCGAAGTCGTCATAATAAAATCGAAGTCAGTAATATGGCTGACCAAGATATCAGTTTTGGCGTTTTTAGCTGAGTTATTGAAGTATGAAGAGACACGCGAACGCAAATTCTTGGCCTTGCCAACGTAAATTATTTGACCGTCTTTGTTCTTCATCAAATAACAACCTGGTTTAGTCGGAAGTAGTTTGGCCTTATCTTCCATTTTCACTGTCACCAGAGTTGCTTTTGTCTTATTGTCCTTTACAGATTCGTCCACTTCTAATACTCTTTTTAAATTCCTTTTACTTCAAAATAGGTTCAAAAATTATGTCTTCAATCGGCGTTGGAAAAGAAATCCTCTCTCACTGCTCTAAATGTAAATTGATTCTAGCACACATCATCGTGACTATGAAATCAGCAACTGAAGCTGATAAAGTTCAGTGTAAGACTTGTAAAGCGACTCACACGTTTAAAGATCCGAGCGCAACAAAGAAAAAAACTTCAATTGATAGAGTCATTAAGAATGCACGTTCTGCTTCAGGTAAAAAAACATCTGAGTCTGTAACAGACCTATGGACTAAAGCAATGAACAAAACGACGTCTCAAGGAAAAGAATACTCAACTAGAGAGTCTTTCCAAATGGGAGATGTGATTAATCACCCTACTTTCGGACAGGGTGTTGTTGAGAAGCTGATCGACAACAATAAGATCGAAGTTCTTTTTAAAGACGATTACAGAACGCTAATGCACAAGAAATAAAAAAGGCTCCCATAGGGAGCCTTTCTTTTTTTATCTGATCTAATTTTCTAATTACATTCCAAAGCTTGCTGAAATTCCACCTTGTACTCCAAAGACTCCGCCTAGGTTTCCTGCAGAGTATGGAGCTCCACCGTAGTACCCAGCTCCACCCATTGAGTATAGGTCGTTATAAGCTGTTTGATAATTTTGTTGAAGCGCTTGCATCCCCATTTGGTTTGTCATCGCGTTTCCTTGCATACGGTTAGCAATCGCTTGGTTTTGTCCCATGATTCCGTACTGCATTTGCATTTGGGCCTGATACTGATCGTAGTATCCACCGTTCATGCCACCAGTTCCGTAACCACCTGAACCGTTCCATCCGCCAGTTCCTCCCCAGTATCCACCATTGTTTGGTCCACCAACGCCGACACCGACACCAGCTCCACCACCAATAGTTCCTGGCCCGTAAACACCACCACCAGGGTAGTATCCACCGTTTCCACCTACACCTGGATAGTATCCGCCGTTACCAGCAACACCACCTGGATAATAACCGCCATTACCACCAACACCGCCTGGATAGTAACCACCGTTACCACCAACACCGCCTGGATAGTAACCACCGTTACCACCTACGCCGCCTGGATAATAACCGCCAGTTCCACCACCTGGATAATATCCTCCGCCACCGATTGGATATCCACCAACGCCACCGCCGATGCCTCCACCGATACCGCCGCCAACACATAGGATTCCACATCCACCTGTGTTACCGATACCAATTCCAATTCCGCCTGGGTAGTTAACACCTGGGCCACCTACACCAATAGATCCCCCGATACCAATTCCCGGCCCATAAATTCCACCGGCCCCTGGGTAACCAATTCCGCCACCCATTCCTGGATAACCACCGATTCCGCCCATTCCTGGGTATCCACCAATACCGCCGCCGATTCCGATTCCCGGATATCCACCGCCAATACCGCCTCCGATACCACCACCGATTCCAATATTAATTCCACCACCGATACCAGCTCCAGGGTATCCCCCGATTCCACCCATTCCTGGGTATCCACCAATACCGCCGATTCCACCAATTCCTGGGTAACCACCGATTCCGATGCCACCGCCGATTCCAATTCCACCCATACCAGGGTAGCCACCAATGCCACCGATTCCGCCCATTCCTGGGTATCCACCGATGCCGCCACCAATTCCGCCCATGCCAGGGTATCCGCCGATTCCACCACCGATACCGATGCTTCCACCGATTCCAGGGTAACCGCCGATTCCACCCATTCCTGGGTATCCACCAATACCACCGTATCCGCCCATTCCTGGATATCCTCCAAGTCCGCCACCGATACTAATTCCACCACTGATTCCAATTCCCGGGTAACCATACCCAAGCATTCCGGCCAGACCGCTACCAATCCCTAAACCAAGACCAGCACCGAACCCGCCGTTTCCAATTCCTGTTCCGTACCCACCATAACCACCACCGTAGTATGGCCCCATCATTCCACCAAGGAATCCTGATGAGTAACCTGCACTTTGAAATGGGTTACCGTAACCGCCGTAGCCGTTACCAGAAAGTCCACCGTATCCAGCGTACATTCCCATCCCCATTCCGTTACATGAAGCTGCTAAACCTTGAGCTTCATCAGGAAGAATTGGGTTTGCTCCGCGTTCTGTATTGTAATTTAAATAAGAGTTAAATCTGTTTGTACATTGTGTGTGACCAGCTTCATAAGCATTGGCCCACGCCTGCTGTGATTTATAAGCGTATTTTGCTCCCAGGTATGTCGCTCCCACGTATGCTAGTGGCTGAGCTACGATCCCCAGTGCTTCTACCCATGGATTTGATTCTTGCTTTTGAGCAAAAAGACAGTCGATACAATCCACACCCGCGGCACTCGCTGAAGCTGCGATATCCACTCTTAAACAAGCGCGGTATTCATCTTGATAGGCCGGGTGATTCATCCCCTCACAATCTGTTGATGATGCTGCCAGTGCCGGCGTCTGAAAGTTCATGAGCAATGTCAGTGACATCACACTTGTGAGAACTTTCCCTTTGATACCAGGGCCCTGTTTGTTGTAAAATCGCTTCATAAACGCGTCTCCGAAAAGGATAGAGAGTTCAACTCAATATCTATTTTCGGTAATTACCTGAGAAAAGTTTAGTGAGATCTTTCTGCCTAGTTAGGTTTCTTCTAACCCTAAGGAATTGCGTTTCAAAATACTGGAGCTTTCCCCTCTTTTAAATAAAAACCGAGGACCTCTCATGGTTATTGCAAATATCGGACTCGCTTTTGAATGGATCGCCTTCTTCCTTTTAATGGGCCTTGGGATCTACACCATGCGAGTGATTAAAAACGAAAAAAAGAACTACCTGGAAAATGCGCAGGACATTCTCTTCAAAGAATTTAAACTCATCACTCCCCGCTGGTGGAGCGTGGTGGATTCGGGTTCCGAAGAAGAACTTCTCTTTAAACGCCTCGACACTCGCTATGAATGGGAAGCGCGTTTTATCTGGAACTCTACTCCCGATCAAAAAAACATCATCGAACTCTTCAAAGAAAAAATCCACGCACGTAACATCCTCTTCGATGAAGAAAACAGTGTGATTCACAATCCGAGTGACTTCAGAGAGAAAGATTTAATTAAGTCTGGCCTCTATGAGATGGTTCGTCTCGAAGGAACGGCAACTGAAGATAGGTCAGAGAGACTTTACTACGATGCTTTTCTCATCAGGAATTTAAAGAGCGGACAATATATGTACGCTGAAAGTAAAAGCTCTATCCTCAATGGCCTAGTGGAAGGACCCTACTTCGAAGAGGTCATGTTAAGGCTAACTCTAGTTGATCATCCCGCTTAAAAAATTCTTATTTAAGTGCCATGTTTTATTGGATGCTTCCTGTGCCTAACTACTCAATTCCCATGAAACATTGGAGAAAATCCTAAATCATCCGATACTACTAGTATGGAAGACTATCGCATTTCAAAAAACCGCGAAGAAATCATTAAGCTAGTTCAAAAGAAGTTTGAATCAGAGACCTCTATGACCATCTGGCAAAAGGACCCGGTGTCGGGAGAGCGTACTTTTAAATGTGAAGTGAAATTTTCTTCACTTGATTCTTACAATGGAACATTCACTGTCGCTATTGCTGAAGAACAAAAAGCAACATTCAATCCACAGCTTGAAACTTATTTTCTGCTTCAAGTGCAGGACTTCGTTTTTAAGACAAAAGCTTCGGTTTCAGTTTCTTCAAAAAAAGGCTCACTCGCTTTTCAAATCCCTCACGATGTAAGACTTAAAGAGCTGCGCATTCATCCGCGCTTTTATATTCCTCAGGAAGAAAAACGTTTTGTCTCGGCTAAATTTGAAAGCCGCGACAACAACATTCCAACTGTGGATGTCGCTTGCCCTATCTACAATATTTCTAAAACCGGAATCTGTATCATCATAAGCAAAGAAACTTTAAGCAACATTAAACTCACTGAGACGATTGAGCTTGAAGGGTTGAGTTTTTTTGAATCACTAACCAACGAAGCAAAGGCCGTTGTGAGAAATGCCCGCATCTACACTAAGAAAGGGTATTTAAATGATGACTACTACGCTCTTGGTTTGGAATTTCAATTCTAAGAATTAATCACATTTCATTTTAGTGACAAGTCCCAGTCCATCCGCTGTCGATTCGGCAAGAGGATTGGGAAAGCGTTCATTGATCCCTTCGATATTTGTCAGAACACCTTTTGTTCCATCCATCCTGCGACCAATCTTCCCCTTAAAGGATGACGGTTTATTTAAAAGAGGCAGCATTGCCCCCAGGTCTTTACTGTCTTTAAATTCAAAAGTCATTTGGGATTTAGTCTGCTCATTGACGACGTAATGAAATTTCAGCTCTGACGTCTTACTCTCCCTTAAAACACCTTTAAAAGTATAAACTCCACAGTCAACTGCAAAGACATTTGAAGTATAGAAAGTAAAAAGAACCAACATCATTTTCAAAGGACAAACTCCCTGCATGGATTGCTCTGCTTGGAAGATTTCTGCATTGATTTATAAATCGTATCGTAAACTTTTCGGGCTTCACTCGTCACTTGTTTTGCCAGAGGGTATGTCTTAACAGAGTCAGACATGGCCTTATCTGCATCCGCTAAGGCCTTCTTTGATTTTTCACTCATCTTCGCTTTAACGGCTTCAATGATTTCTTTCTGTCTTTGTGAATCTTTTAAAGTGTTAGACCATATTTGCTTCATATTTTCATTTTTCTCTTTATCAACAAGCTCTTGCATCCTTTTAATTGTGTAATTGAAATCCAGACCGATGAAAGCTTCCGGATAATATTTCCTCCACAGGTCGCGATCCCCGGCAAAATCTGTTTCAAGAATTTGTTTCACTTCTGCCCCAACCTGAAACTTCGCCCTTAGAGCTTCTTCATATCCTCTTTGATACTCACGGTACTGCTCTAGAGCAGATCTCAGAGATTTGAATTCATTGTTCATTGATTCTTTACCAATTTTTTCCATTTCTTCTGCTTGTTGAAGAATGTCCATCAATGAGTTGTGCTGTTGATTTAAGGAACAAACATGTCGCTCGAAATCCTGATAGTTTAAATCATAAGATTCTCTAAAATCAGTAAACTCGTGTTTACCACCTTTATCATAACGCATGTAAGGTAAGAGCATGTTATAGAGGGCCTGATGAATGATACTGCCTTCCATACTTGAGATCATAGGAAATTCAGGAGACCTGTCTTTTAGCCTGGCCTTTAAAAAAATCTCTTCTAAATTTCTGCCTTTTTTAAGCTGATCATAGAATTGTCCACTGAAGGTATTGGTCAATGAAAATAGCCACATGTCCACAGTACCCGAATAACTATACTGCTCTGACCCCGTGGCAGAGATGAAGCAAACCTTATCGTTTTTAATATTGTGAAGGTTTCCAGAAAAACAGCTCATATCAATCAAAGCAAGCTTCACACCCTTTTCGGCCGCAAGATAAGCAAGCTTCTCTAGTCTGTCGAGATCAACTGTCTCTGCTCCACTTAGAGTCTTACGATCCGACAAAGGACTTCCTGCAAGGGCGATACTGTGAGTTTTTTCATTTCTCTTGCGGGAGCCGTGGGTATCAATATTAACCATTAATTGATCTCCGGCCGTTAATTCTCCGGTTTCAATTTTTTTAATCATCTCATCAATGAGTTCGTTATAATTGCTCTCAGTAAAAGGGCCTTTATTTTTTACATTCCCCATTTTCGTGGCGAGAATCTCTTCTGTTTTTTTATGGCCGCCATTAAAGCTGACAGTCGTTTCCCAACCGTTTTTACTTGAACGGGTAAAGCTTCCAATTTGTTTTAAATCATCATCGAACATGGTGCTCTCACCATGAGGTTCCCCCCCACCGCCAAGCAGGTAGAATTGTTTTTTGACTTCGGCCGAGTAACCGACTCCTAGACTCAGGCAAAGAACGATGAATGGGATGAATCTTTTAAGAACGCTCATACCGAACCAGATCGGCTAAATAGTAAGGTTTTTTAGTTTTTAAGCAAAAAAAAGGGACCCGAAGGTCCCTGTAGGATTAGTTCTTTTTAGGAGAGAAGAGTCTGATCTTTGCAACTAAGAAAGAAATCAGGTCTTCATCAGAACCGAACACGTCGTCGATCAGGTCGCACTCAAGAACGAAGTCTTTCATTCTCACTGCAATCTGATGTAAAGACTCAACTAAATAAAGACCACCGATATTTTCGCCGTTGAACGACTTAATGATCTCTTTTCTAGCGTGGTTGAACATTTCTGATTCAGTAACATCTTCAGGAAGGTTATCAACCCCCATTTTTTCTTCTACTTCTTCAATTGCCTGGTCTCTTACGTCTTCGTCAGTTGCGAAACTAACGCCGTATTCCGTAGCCATCGCTTCGATTAGCTCTTCACGCTTAGAAGGGTGAAATTCAATCAACTTTTTCTCTTTGAGATTGTTGATCGTATAGCTAGCGAGTGCACGCAATGTATCAAAATCTGTTTTCATTGAAACCTCAATTAGTGAATATTCTCTTAAAGTGTAACGACTTAAATAAGATGATACAAGAAACTTTTTAATTTTCTTGACTAAAAGGGCCCTAAAATTGGATTTTAATACCACTATGACAGACACAACAGACCAAAAAATTAACTTTATTCCCTCGAAATCTGCGCTTTCTTGGGACGAATACTTCATGCTTCAGGCGATGATCGCGGCCTTTAAATCCAAAGACCCGTCGACCAAAGTTGGATCAGTTTTCGTCGACAAGAGCAATCACCAGATCACGATGGGCTATAACGGGTTTGTTGCAGGAATCGACGAATCAAAAGTTCCTTGGGGGAAAGACAAGTCCGCTCCCCTGGAATTCCAAAAATACGGCTACGTTGTTCACTCTGAAGCCAATGCTATTTTACATGCCACGCGTTCTTTAGAAGGCTCACGCGCCTATGTGACTCATTTTCCATGTAATGAATGCGCGAAACTGATCGCTTCCTCTAAAGTAAAAGAAGTTATTTATCTTTCAGATAAGCATCATGAGCAGGAAACAAACAGAATTGCCAAGAAGATCTTCGATCTTTCAGGGATCACTTACCGTCAGATGAGTTTTCCGGCCGAGGCCCTTCATAAACTAACCGACCATCTTCAAAACCTTTTAACTGACATTTAGTTGAAACTTCCTCCTAGCGGTCCTATAATGGGGCGAATCCCAAAACATTCACCCGCTACCCTAAATTCTATAGGAGAAAGATCGCATGAAACCTTTTATTGTCGTTCCAGACGGCTTTGATAAGTCTCTATTTGAAGAACTAAAAAAGAATTCAAATCTTGAAGTACACCCGACTTCAAAAGTTTCACAAGATGAATTAAAAACTCTTCTGCCAAAAGTGAATGGATTAATCATCAGGTCAGCGACAACAGTCAACGCTGAACTTCTTGCTCTAGCTCCAAATTTAAAAATCGTGATCCGCGCCGGAGAAGGTACGGACAACATCGATAAAAATCTTTGCGCCGAAAAAGGCGTAAAAGTGGCCAACACTCCAGGAGCAAACAACAACTCTGCTGCTGAACAAGCTGTTGCTCTTATGATGTCATGTTTAAGAAACACTCCGTTTGCCAACAAAACAATGCACGAAGGAAAGTGGGAGAAAAACGCTCTTACTGGACTTGAGCTATGGAAGAAAAAAGTTGGTATCGTTGGTTTTGGTCGCATCGGACAAATCGTGGCCAAAAGAATTTCTGGATTTGAGCCTGAAGTTCTATTCTTTGACCCGGTCATGGAAAAATCAGACCTACCTAACACAAGAAAAGTTGCTGACCTAAAAGAAATCTTTTCTACTTGTGACATCGTGACAATCCACACTCCACTACTTCCACAAACAAAAGGAATGGTGACAGGTGAGCTTCTAAACCTTATGAAAAAAGACGCTATCTTAATCAACGCCGCTCGCGGTGGAATTGTAGATGAAGAAGCTCTTTACACACTTCTTAAAGAGAAAAAAATCAGATGCGCTGGTTTCGACGTTTTTGCCACTGAGCCTCTGCCAGCTGACTCAAAACTTATCGAACTAGACAACCTGATCATGTCTCCACACGTTGGTGCTTCAACTGAAGAAGCTCAATTCAGAGTGGGAGAAATGGCCGTTCACCAAATCAATGAGTTCTTCGTAAACAATAACCTACTCAACGAAGTAAAAGGAAAGTAATGAAAACACTAGCGATTATCGGTGCTCAATGGGGTGATGAAGGCAAAGGCAAAATCACCGACCTCTTAAGCGAAAAATGTGATGTGGTAGTTCGCTACCAAGGCGGGAACAACGCCGGTCACACCATCATCGTCGACGGAAAAAAAATTGTTCTTCACTTAATCCCTTCTGGAATCCTCCACCCTCACTGTGCTTCAGTGATCGGTCACGGAGTGGTTTTTGAACCGGAAGCATTCCAGAAAGAACTACAAAACGTAGCTGACGCTGGAATTAAAGTGACCTCAGAAAATTTAAAAATTTCTGAAAACGCGACCATCATCACGAGCTACAACAAGCTTTTAGATGCGGCCCGCGAGTCTCAAGGTTCTGTTAAAATCGGGACAACTGGAAAAGGAATCGGACCTGCTTATGAAGATAAGGTAGGAAGACGTGCTGTAAAACTTAAGGATCTTTTCGACATGGAAAACCTTAAGAAAAAACTGGCAAGAAACCTTGGTGAAAAAGAAATCCTTTTCAAACACCGCTACAACATCGACTTCCCTTCAATCGAAGAGGAAGCAGCAAGACTTTTTGAACTTGGAAAAAAGGTAAAGCCATTCATGTGCGATACTTTCTCTTTCCTTGACCAAGCAGTTCAAGCTAACAAAAAAATCCTTTTCGAAGGAGCTCAAGGGATTCTTCTTGATGTGGACTACGGAACTTATCCATTTGTTACATCATCTTCAACATCTCTTGGTGGAATCTATACTGGTGCCGGAATTCCAGAATCATCTGTTCAAGAAGTCCTGGCCATCACGAAAGCTTACACAACAAGAGTTGGAGAAGGACCTTTCCCAACTGAACTTTTCGATGAAGTCGGAGAAAAAATCCAGACTGTTGGAAAAGAGTTCGGGGCAACAACTGGTAGAAAGCGCCGTTGTGGATGGTTAGACCTTCCACTTCTAAAATACTCGGTAAAAGCTTCTAACTTAACTTCAATCGCATTAACAAAACTAGATATCCTATGTGTAGTTGATGAGCTTAAAGTTTGTGTGGCCTACGAGTACGAAGGAAAGACGATTGACTGTGCTTACCCGGGAATTGATCTTTATAAAGCTAAGCCTGTTTATAAAACGCTTAAGCCATTTAAAGATGACTTTGCTAACAAGACAGACAAAGACCTTTCTCCTGAACTAAACGCTTACATCAAGGAAATTGAAACATTCCTGGGAATTCCTGTAGGGATTCTAGCGTTTGGACCAGAAAGAAAAGAAATCCTTTTTAGAAAAAATTACTTTTAGTTATTATGCAATTACGACTTGCCCTTGAATCCGACATTGACGCTCTTATTGACCACAATAGGAGACATATCAAAGAACCTGGATTCGAGGGCAAACTCGCTCACCCTTTCTCCCCTAATCACGAATTCGACTGGGAAAAAAGAAAGACCGACAAACTTGCGGCCATGAAAAAATCCGTCACCGAAGAAGGATGGCTTAGAAGTTTTGTCCTTGTCGATTCAGATGGAACAATCTTAGGCGAAGCTAATATCAAAAATATTTTTAGTGGCGCTCTTCATCGCTGCCAACTCGGCATGGGAATGGAAGAATCAGTACGCGGTCAAGGTTATGGGAAAAGACTTCTAAGAATGGCCATTGAATGGGCCCGCGATCAAGACAGCCTTTATTGGATGGATCTTTCTTATTTTGCTTTTAACCTGCCAGCTAAAAAGCTCTACACATCTTTAGGCTTTATTGAACTATTCACCTATGAAGACCGCATTCGTGTTGATGGTGTCTCCATAGATGATGTTCAAATGGTTTTAAAACTTAAGTAAGCACTAAGCAGCTGCAGCGATGTTAAGTGCGACAGCTGAAAAAATAGACCCAATCACACCCAGACCAATCATGACGTAAAAGAAAACACTCTGAAGCTTTTCTTTTTTCACAACCAAACTAATCGCTCCCATAACCAGACATAATTGGAAAAAGAGATTCGAGAGATCAAACTGATCCCCTGCTCTGCCTAGGATCTCAATTTTCTCTTCATATTCTTTGGCGCCAATAACCTGACCTAATTTTCCGTCTACGTCTTGTACCCAGTTGGCCTCACCAACTTTACTTGAGCCAAGTAGGATTTCTTTTTTCTCTTTTTCATAACGCTCAATTTTTTGCGTTAATTTATTCGTATGCTCTTTTAATTTTGCCACCGCTGGGTCATTGGCATTTTTTCCTTCGATCATCGTGTTAATCAGGTCTCGTTGACCTTCTACATTTGTTTCACGAATACTCTTTGCCTGATACCACATATACGCACTGGACTTCTCATTGATGAACTTAATTTCATCCTCTCCGTATTTTCCGGCAAACATATCAGACAAGGCCATGACAGCTGCGAAAATGGCAATGAGAACTCCGCACTTAATTTCAAAACTATGATCTTCTTTTACTTCTTCAGTCATACATTCCTCAGTTAATTTTTTTGGAATCTATTTTAGATTTTGCGAACACAAACATTCAAGTAAAAATTATGAAAGCTTTAGGAAAAAAACTCTGCTAGCGTTTAGTTATGAAAAAGATAATGACAACACTCATGGCCCTTTTCATTACTACTCTAACAACTGCGGAAGCCTATCAAGTCGATGAAGTCCGTGTCTATAAAACCAGACACAGGATGGAGATGCTTTATCAGGGAGAAATCACCAAAGTCTATACTGTCATGCTCTCTCGCGGAGGCATGGCCCCTAAAAGGCGCGAAGGTGATAAGCTGGTTCCTGAAGGTGAATACCGCTTTGATTATAAAAATCCTTACTCGAGTTTTTATAAATCAATCCATATAAACTATCCCAATCCTGAAGACGTGGCGCGTGCCCGGGATATGCGAGTGAATCCCGGTTTTGAAATCTTTCTTCATGGAATGCCAAATTACTTAAGTGAGCTTTCTATTATTCTGGATGATGGGTCTTTGGAATTACTTTATCCTGAGATGGCCCGGGACTGGACGGCAGGATGTATTGCTTTAACGAACAGAGAAATGCAGGAAGTTTGGGATAATTTAGAACCACCGGTCTCTATAACGATTTATCATTAAGTGAGATCGCGCAATTTAATCATTTGCGCCACAATACTAATGGCGATTTCTACTGGTGTGTTGTTTCCAATTGGTTCACCAATCGGGCAATGAAGCTTGGCAATGATCTCTGGCGAAATATTGTGCTTTTTTAAATCAGAGCGAATCACTGCTGCCTTAGAATCACTTCCAATAACGCCAATATAAGGAAATACATTTCTCTCCATAGCGGCCAAAAGAATCGGCACATCAAAAGCGTGTCCCATAGTCATTGAGGCAATAAAAGTATTGGGATGAAGTGTCGCCACCACATCTTTCATTTCGCTGGTCTGAATCTTTTTTAATTTATGATGCTCTGGAAGTTTATCCAACCATTCCTGGCGGGGATCAACACAAATAAGTGAGCATTCTAGTTTTAGAAGAAGCCTCACTAATTCTTGGGCCACATGCCCAGCACCAAAAACAGCAATCTCCCACGACGGTTTTTTCTGAACGCGCTCAAAGAAAAAACTCACCACTCCACCACAGGTCATTTTGATATCAGTCTGAAGATTCCACTCAGCGTAATCTGTGCTCTGTGCACTCTTTAACATATCTTTTGAATGAGCAATCACTCGCTCTTCAACTTTCCCACCGCCGATTGTCCCATCGATATAACCGTTTGCTCCCACTAAAATCTTAGCGCCTACTTCTTGTGGTGCGCTTCCTCTCGTGTTCACTAATGTGGCCACGATAAAAGTCTCTCCACTTTCTTGCAGTTCTAAAATTCTCTCAAGGATCGGCTTACTCATAGCGGTTAAGCTCCATCAAAATCACTTCATTGGTCGCAGGGCTGGTAATGTGAGGGATAGCACCTTTACTTCTGTGATTAAGAGCATTTTTCACGGCAGTCCACACGCTCGCTCCTAAAAGCAGAGGTGGCTCTCCCACGGCCTTTGATCTCATTACGTTTCTGGTATTGGTATGATTTTCTAAAAGCTCTACATTAAACACTCTTGGTGTGTCTTGAATATTAGGAATTTTATAAGTCGTCGGACTATGAGCAAGAAGTTTCCCTGACTCGTGATAGAAAAGATTCTCACTGGTCACCCATCCCATCCCTTGCACGAAAGCACCACTAACCTGGCCAATATCAATTCCAGGGTTAATTGGACGCCCTAAATCCATGAGAATATCAGTGCGAAGAACTTTAAGTTCTCCGGTGTATTCATCAATTTCAACTTCACTGACAGCGGCACCATTAGTGAAATAGTTAAAGGCCCTTCCCTGACACGTGTTTTTATCAAAACCAAGATCCGGTGTTTTATAAAAAGCGTATCCAGCAAGTGAGAATTGATTTAAGTAGGCCTGCTTTAATAAATCTTTAAAGGCCATACTCTTTTTATTTTTTGTATCTACGACCATGCTATCGACAAATTCAATGTGAGATAAATCCACACTCAAATCCACCGGCGGCATACTCTTGATCGCATCGTATTGAATACCAGAGTTCTGAAGCTCGTTAAAAACCCAGCGAAGCCTTGAAAGTAAATCTTCACAAGCTTTAAAAACCGCTCCCCCATTGATATCCGCTCCACTTGAAGCAGCCGTTGGTGAAGTGTTGTGGTTTTTTTCAGTCGAGGTCGGCATCATCACAACATTGGTGTGAGGAATTCCAAAACAAGTCGCTGCAATCTGCTGCATCTTTGTATTCACTCCTTGGCCCATTTCAGTGGCCCCAGTCGATACCTGAATCGTACCGTCGAGGTGAATATTAACCAGGGCATTCCCCTGATTTAAAAACTTCGTTGTGAAAGCAATTCCGAACTTTGCTCCTGTCATCGACAGACCGCGAAGCTTTCCATTTTTCTTTTCATTGAATGTTTTTATTTCTGCCTTTCTCTTTTCGTAATCACTATCCTTATGAAGCTTATCAAAAAGTTCCGGCAGAACATTGTTTTCAACAACTTGATTATAAGGAGTCACGTTACGCGAGTCTTTCCCATAAAGATTAAGTCTTCTGATCTCAAAAGAATCCTTTTTTAGATAGTGAGCAATGTCTTCAACAATACTCTCCATCGTCATATTCCCTTGAGGACCACCGAATCCTCTAAAGGCCGTATTTGAATGCTGATGAGTGCGAACCGCTTTTCCTTCGATGTAACAGTTTTCTAAAAAGTAACACCCGTCAGCGTGAAACATCGCTCTATCTAAAATCGAAGGAGTCAAATCAACGTAAGCTCCTCCATTGGCGTAAATATGAACTTTTAGAGCAGTGATAAGACCATTATCATCAAATCCAACTTCATAGAAATTTTTAAAAGGGTGACGCTTTCCCGTCATCATCATGTCATCGTCTTTTGTAAGCGCAAGTCTCGCTGGACGATTTAATTTATAAGCGACCAGTCCTGCCATCGCTGCAAAGTGTGCGGCCTGGGATTCTTTCCCTCCAAAACCTCCGCCCATTCTTTTAACGATACAAACCACCTGGGAGTAATCAAGCCCTAGAGCATGAGCCACCACGTGCTGAGTTTCAGTTGGGTGCTGAGAAGAAGAGTGAACTTCAATCTGTCCATTCTCTAATGGATAAGCAATCGTCGCCTGGCTCTCCATATAGAAGTGCTCTTGGCCTCCACATTCAAATGCACCTTTTAGTGTATGAGGAGATTTTTTTAACACCTCATCCACATTTCCTCTGACAAATGGCTTAGCTTCACAAAGAATAGATTTCTTTTCAATCGCCTCATCAATTGTCAGGATCGGCTTCTCTTCGACAAATTCAATTTTAATTAATTTTTTGACTTTATTAAAAGTTTCTTCATCTTTACAAGCAACCACACAAACAGGCTCATCGATGTAACCAATTTTTTCAAAAGCTAAAATCGGCTGCTCTGGAACAATCGTTCCCCAATTGTTGTGAGGAATATCATGGGCCGTATAAACTCCATAAACACCATTAATTTTCAAGGCCGCTGATCCATCAATCTTAGTGATTTTCCCAGCGCAAACAGGAGCACCAATGACTCCTGCATAGACTTCATTTTTTAGTCTCGGACGATCGTCAATGAAAACACTCGTTCCAGTAACGTGGCCGATGGCCGAGTCGTGGTGAACACTTTTTCCAACACTCACAGTTCACCCCCTACTTCTTTTGCAAACTTTTTGAAGTAGTTGCCTGCCACTAACATCCTGTACTCTTTTGAAGCACGTAAATCTGAAAGCGGTTTAATATACTGATCAAGAGTTCCGGCAGCATCGTGGAAAACTTTCTCTGAAAAATCCTGACCTGTTAGTATCTTTTCAATGTCACTCAAACGAAGAACCGTTGCAGCGACTCCACCAAGAGCAAGCTTTACGCTCTTCATCTTTTTACCATCAAAGGCCACGCGTGCAGCAAAGGTAACGGCAGAGATATCTAAGTCTTTTCTCATCGAAACTTTATAGAGCCTCGTCTTTTCATTTTTTTCTAAAACAGGGATTTTAATTTTTGTTACAATCTCATCTGTTTTTAAATCAAGTTTTTTATACCCAAGGTAAAAGTCCGGCAGTCTTACTTCTCTTGTTCCTTTCACGCTTTGAAGAACCACAATCGCATCACTCACCATTAAAAATGGAATCGTGTCTGCAATAGGAGAAGCATTGACCATGTTTCCTACAACTGTCCCCTGATTCTTAATCTGAGGAGAAGCAAAGATATGCAGCATGCGAGACATTTCCGGGAAATGGCTTTCTACGTACTCTTCAAATTGAGTCAGCGTTGCCGTTGCTCCCACTGTGATAAATTTATCATCGTGAGAAACAACACCAAGCTCTTTAATATGATAAAGCGCCATCGTCTCTGGCGTTTCTAATTTACCTTTATTCACCACCACTCCAATATCCGTCGATCCTGCGATCATGCGCACATTGGGAGTTTCTGATTTTTTCTTTAAAGCTTCATCAAGAGTCGCCGGAAGAAAAATACTCTTATCAGTAAATTTCATTTCTACAGTCTGCGATTTGAGAGTTTTCATCTCACTCGTCCAGCTCGAATCATGGTAGCGGTCTTTGAGAAGTTCAACCTTATTTAAATCAACTGATGTCATGGCATCAATGATGGGCTGATAACCAGTGCAACGACATAAATTCCCCGTCAGGAAATTCTTTGCCTTTTTTTCTGTAACGGTTTCACCACAAGATTTGATCTTCTCAACAGCTCCGGCCATGGCACAAATAAATCCCGGCGTGCAATAACCACACTGAGCTCCGTTTTTATCAATCATCTTCTGTTGAACTTCGTGAAGATCAATATTCATGCCTGACGTTTTTCCAATCCCTTCAACTGTGACGACTTGAGCGCCATCAATTAAATAAAGTGGAAGGATGCAAGAGTTCACTGCTTTAAATTCAAGCTTTCCGTCTGCTCCGACATCTTTAGCAAGAAGTACTGTGCAGGCCCCGCAGTCACCTTCAGCACAAACGATTTTTGTCCCGGTTAAAGACTCTTCGTTTCTCAGGTAATTTCCCAGGGTCATGAAGGCGTGTTCGCCCTTGATTTCCACGCGTTCGTCGTTGATTCTTGTCGTGATTAAATTTGTTGTTTTCATCCTAACAATTTAGGGTGAATGCCTCTAAAAATCTATATTTTTTTCACTGTCCCTTGGCTTTCCGTAGGGCGAATCCTAGTATCCGGCCAATTTCAAATAACTCTTGGGGAAGAGCATGAAAACAGTATTACTTGCGCTTGTTTTATCTATTACTACGTCTAATGTATTTGCTAAAAGTGAGGTAGCCTTAGTTCGCGTTTTTAAGAGCGAGCGACGCCTTGAATTGGTAAATAAAAAGGACCAAGTCATTAAAAGCTACAAAGTGATGCTGGGAAGAAACCCTGTGGGTCATAAAGTTCAAGAAGGCGACAACAAAACGCCAGAAGGAAACTACGAGCTGGATATGAAAAACCCAGAGTCAAAATTCCATAAATCACTACACATCTCTTATCCTAATTTTAAGGACAAACTTAAGGCCAAGGCCCTTGGTGTAAAGCCAGGTGGAGATATCATGCTTCATGGCCTTCCAAACGACTTTAAAGAGATGACAGACTGGTTAAACACAGTGGGAATGGGTGGTCTTGCCGATGACCTGATCCGCGCAGCTCTACCTTATCTTGATTGGACGAATGGATGTATCGCAGTAACAGACGCTGAAATCGACGAGATCTACGGTATGCTGGACGTGCCTACAAAGATCGTTATCAGACCATAAAAACGATATCTATTTATTAGATAGACGTTCATTAAACAATATATTTCACTCTAATAAGCTTCGGGCCTATAGTGGTCTTAAGGAGCTTATATATGAAAACTTTATTGTTATCTTCTCTCTTATTACTTTCAGCCGCTTCTTACGCCCAATCGACTGAACAAAAAAACTTCCACTGTGAAGCACGCTATTTATTTGGCCAAAAACAAAGTGCAGAACTCTCTGGATCAATCACTAGCAACACTAGCCTGGCCGATGTTGCCTACTCAATTGATAATCAGCCAGAGTTTAACGCCGGACTTTTAACCATTGATAAAAATGCCGTTAGAAAATTCCCTTTCTATCAAAAGTTCAATGTGGATGACGGTGCGTACGCGCTTTATATGCCCGACAGAATGGACAGCGCCTTTCACTTTACTGCGATCATTGAAAGCGGAAAAACTTCTGAAAAGCTAGAATGTTTTGTTGAAAGTAATTAGTTAGTAACTACTGAAGAAGTTCTCCGACCAGTTTGCCTTCAAGCATCCCTGTGACGAGAACTTCTCTCTCCACATTTGAAAGATCCTGATCAGTGTTCACTTGAACTCTTACATAATTTGAAGAATACCCCTCGAAAAGCCCTAGTTTGTTTCTTCTTTCGAATAAAACTTTAGTTCTCTTTCCAATTTGGTCTTCACTTAGAAGGTTAAGTTTTGCGTCCCCGAACATCATAAGCGTTTTTACGCGCTCTTTTTTAACGGCCGAGTGAATATGGTTTTCCATTTTCGCCGCTGTCGTATTTTTTCTCTTTGAATAAGGGAAAACGTGGAAGTGCGTGATAGGAAGTTCTTTTAGAAGATTGAATGTATTTTCGAACTGCTCTTTCGTCTCACCTGGGAAACCAACAATCACGTCAGCGCCAATTCCCGCATTTGGGAAAGCGGCCATGATTTTGCCGATGATTCTCTTATAATCGGCCACAGTATATTTTCTTCTCATCGCTTTTAGGATCTCATCGTCCCCACTTTGAAGTGGAATGTGGAAGTGATCCATTACTTTTGGAGAAGCTTTTAGAACATGAAGAAGTTCATCAGTAATCGTATTTGGCTCTACACTTGATAATCTGAATCTTTCCAGACCATCGACTGCTAAAACAGCAGCCACTAAGTCGTGGAGTTTTTCGCCAGAAGCCTGCTCGTACTCACCGATATTAACACCAGTAAGGACAATTTCCTTAAATCCCTGTGCCACAAGTTTTTTAGCTTCAGTCACAGCGTCCGCCACAGAGATCGCTCTTGAGCGTCCACGGGCAAAAGGAATGATACAGAATGAACAAACGTAATTACAGCCATCCTGGATCTTTAAAAACGCTCTCGTATGTGAGTCTGCCGCTGTTGTTGCAGCTCCATAGAACTCCCACGATTTATCAACGTGGATTGCGTTTTCTTTTTCTTCATCAAGGTAGTCGAAGACTTTATATTTTTCCGAGTTCCCAAGAACCAGGTCCACTCCCTGCATACCCGCGATTTTCGCCGGCTCCATTTGAGCGTAACAACCAGCTACAACAATCTTTCCTTCTGGAGAAGATGTGTGCGCTTTTCTGATTAAGTTTCTGCAAGTGGAATCAGCTGCGTCTGTAACAGTACAAGTGTTGATGAAAACAACATCAGCAGGCTCACCGAAATCAACAATATCGTATCCGCGGTCCTTAAAACCTTGAGCGATTGAACCCGTCTCAGACAAGTTCAAACGACACCCCAAAGTATGAAGGGCTACACGCTTATTATTTAGATTTACCTCTGTATTTTCCATAGATGAGGAACATAGTCCTCGTTACGCTAGAGATCAAGGCGTATGAAAAATAATTCATTAAAAAAGTTGAAAAAAAGTTTGACAAAAAAGCACGGGGACACTATTTTTAATCTCACTTTCGAAAACAAAATGGTCTCTTAGCTCAGTTGGTTAGAGCATCTCCCTTTTAAGGAGAGGGTCCTGCGTTCGAGTCGCAGAGAGATCACCATTTCGAAAACACCGGTAAAATCAACGAATTGCAGTATATGCACCCATCGTCTAGCCCGGTCTAGGACATCGCCTTTTCACGGCGGTAACCGGGGTTCGAATCCCCGTGGGTGTACCAAGTTTAAAAAAAGCCTCGATTTATTCGAGGCTTTTTTTTTGCCTAAAATCGTCATTGAGTGCTAATTCTTATTCCATGAAAATCGAAACCTATCACAAAGGCTCTTGCCACTGTAAAGCTGTCCAATTTGAACTCCATCTACCTAACGGGCTGGAAAACCCCAGAAGATGTGATTGTTCCTTCTGCCGAATGAGAGGAGCCATTGTTGCCAATGTTGAACTGGATGGAATTAAAATTCTAAAAGGTGCAGACAAGCTCACACTTTATCAATTCAACACAATGACAGCTAAACACTACTTCTGCTCAATCTGTGGAATCTATACTCACCATCAGCGCCGTTCAAATCCTAAGCAATACGGATTTAATGTGGCCTGTCTTGAAGGAGTGAACCCCTTTGAACTGGGAGAGGTTCCAACAATGGATGGGATTAACCATCCCTCGGATCGCGAGTGATTTTTCAACTCTAATGCACAGTAAGTACTTTTTAAAAATCGAAATTAGCAGCAAGTCATTAAATAAAAAGAGCAAGAAATCAGATTTTTTAAGGTATTTCCTATCGCGCTATTGTGTAAATTGCTGAATAATATTTCCACAACACACAATTACACTTTAACAAGGATGAAAAAACATGTCAGAAGTCGGATTAAATAAACCAGTTAAGTTAAACACAACTCTTGCTGCTTTCTGTGGAGCAACAGAACTTCCAAGAACTGCGATCACTCAAAAATTCTGGGATTATATTAAGGCAAACAACCTTCAAGCTAAAACTGAAAACGGAAAAGCAGAAGGCGCTGGAAAGTTCATCGTAGCAGACGCAACTCTTCTACCACTTTTCAAAGCTACTAAAGTAACAAGCAAATCAACTGGAAAAGTAACAGACTTTACAGGTTTAGAGCTTGGACAAACAATCAGCATGCTTCAACTAGCATCTGTTGTTGGTGCAAACGTAGAAGGTTAATTTTTAAAATAAAATTCAAAAAGAAAAGGCCTCTGTTTATCAGAGGCCTTTTTTTATTATGACAGTCTTAATTCGCTTTCTAATCTTTTCGCCAGTGGTGCGATTACATCTTCTCCAAAACTCAACTTCGTCCCAAACACTTCATAAATCTCAGGAACTGTTTTTGAAGCGGCCACACGGCAACCATTTTTGTAACGAGTGATTCCATCTGTTGGGTCTATTTTATAACGATCCCAAATCGTCAGGGCCAGAAGCTCACTGATTGAGTAATCAATAAAGTAAAAAGGCATTTGAAGAATGTGTGGGAACTGCCATTCAGTTTTGGCCAGGTCTTCTTCATATTCACCGACTTCCACTCCTTCATTGTAAATGCGTGAGAGCTCTGTCCATTTTTGTCTACGCATCTCACTCGTATGTCCCGGGTTTGCATAAACCCAATGCTGAAACTCGTCTCCACGAGCACACATTGTAAAGAGGCCAATAATACTCATAAGCTTGTCTTCTTTAATTCTTTGGCACTGATCTTCTGGCAAGTACTCGTGCATCTTCTCAAGCCCGATATACTCCATACTCATCGAGCCACCTTCTGCAACTTCAGAAGTCCAGTTTTGAAGTGAATAAGGAGCTACATCTTTTCCTAGGTAATAATGGAAACAGTGACCTAATTCATGTAGAAGAACCATCAGATCGCCCGCAAGACCGACACCGTTGTAAAAAACAGAAGCTTGCTCGAAGACTGGGTACATAACCATGTAACCACCAGGTGCTTTATTTTCACGTGCATCTAAATCGAGAAGCTGATTATTTTTAATCTGGTTGAAATATCCAAAAAGTTCACTATCAATGGATTTTACAATTTTTCCGGCCCCTTCAATCAGAGACTGAGTGTCTCCTTCTTCATAAATTCGAAGAGGGGCTCTACCATTAATATCCACGCCTAAGTCATAAGGCTTAACTGCATCGAGTTTTAAATTGTTTTTTCTTCTCTCTATTAATTTCTTTTTTAAAGGGACAATATGTTTCTTAACGGCTGCATGGAAATCAAAGCAATGTTTTTCAGTCCAGTCGAAACGTTGCATTTCTTTAAAACGATAAGCTGTATAACTTGGGAAACCTGCATTTTTTGCCAGCTGATTACGAAGGACAAGAAGCTGGTCAAACTTCTCATCAATTTCCTGGTGAACTTTCATTTCAGAATTTCTCAGAGATTCAAAAGCTTCTTTTCTAATGGCCCTGTCTTCGGATTTTAAGAAAGGATAAATCGCCGGCAGAGGTTTATCTTCCCCTTTCCAGTTGGCCATCATCTTTCCTTGAAGCTCCGTTAGCTCATTGGAAATCCTGTCCATTTCCTTTTGCACTTCAAGGTTTTCCTGGCAAAAAAGTTCCATTTCATTTTTTTGATTGCGACGAAGAAGTTCAAATGGGCCATCCATTTCTTGTACAACCTTCGAAGCCAGGAATTTTTGATTGAGTTTTTCATCGTACTCTTTAACTAGAGGTGAGATCACCTGATCGTAAAACTCTTTTCTCTTTTTTCTTTCTTCTGAAGCTACATCGATCGTCATAAGAAAATAACTTTCGGCCATTTCATTCACGTTATGTTTTTCAATAAGGTCTCTTTGCTTTTGAAATTTTAAGACATCTTCTTTTGAAGACAGATTCATCGAAAGCAGCTCTTCATAAATCCCTGTCAACTTGTCTTTGTCTGTAATGGGAATGGTCTTTAATGTTTGAAATTTTTCAAATGGATTTGAAACAGTTGCCATGGAAGCTCCTCACGTTAATTTAGCTAATAGAATAAGTTAACTTACATAGCTACTTAGCACGATCTGCGTCCCGCCAATCCATGCATGGAATGAACCTAAATTGTGCTAGCCATTTCTCTACAGAAAGTAGTTTATAAATGACTGAAATCGCTTTGGAGACGATTAGTTTTAACGGATAAGAGTCTACTCATTCCGCTTAATCCTCTCGTTTAAATATGCATTATTTAGCAATTCTTGAAGATTAATTTAACTAATTCTTAAAAAAACGACCGAAGAGTCTCCCATGATTCATAAGATTGGCATCGTTTCTAAAAACTTAAGTTTTTTCAATTTAATCAATCAGCAAAAGCGTGCTGATACGGAAATTGAAATTGAATTCCTGCGCGATATTGATTCACTTAAAAAATTGAGAAATTCAGGAAAATTTATTTCAAGTTTTGTTTTTGATAGCACCCATACCAATGAGTCTATTATTGAATTTGGTAAATACATTAGAGGAAGCGGACAGAAAAATGCGCTGATCTTTCTGGCATTAGAAGACTTTGAAACTTTCCAGGTAGTCACGGCAGATGAAAACTTCACTGATGCCAAGATTATCAATATGCCTTCTCCTGCAGCGGATATCTACCACCGCCTGGTCAATGACACTCGTCAGGCCGAAAGCCAAACCAATCAAAAAAGTAAGACAGAAGGAACTATCAGCAATGCTAGCTTTCTCAATATCTTTATCGAATCCACGATGAGCACGATTAAAGAGATGGCCCAATGTGAAGAGATCTCTCATGCGGCCCCCTTTTTACTCGACTATGAAAAAATGGAAAACGCCATCACCATTCGCGGAAAACTTGCTATCAAGTCACCTTACTTCACTGGAAGTTTCTTCATCTCGTTTCCCGAAGAGACTTACTTGAAAGTTTGCAGCCGCGTTTTATATGAAGAAGTCACTGCGATCACCAAGGAAAACGAAGACCTCGTGTCTGAATTTTGTAACATTGTCTACGGTAAGAGCAAGGTTGCCATCGCCAAGCTCAATATGAAGCTCGATATGGTTATCCCTACCTACAACCGCGATTCGAGCATTCAATCCACTTCCAGCGTTCTAGTCGTTAAATTTATTACGGAACTTGGGCCTTTCTACATCAAGGTCGCCCCAGGTCTCGTCTAGGAACATTCACCTCTTATTTTAACTTTGTCAGAACATAGCTGTATTCTTCGGCCACTTCCTTTAGACTGTCAAAACGGCCGCTTTTTCCGAAATGCCCTTCTCCCATATTAATCTTTAAGAGGACATCATTAGTTCCGCTGTTAAAATCGCGAAGCTTTAAGGCCCATTTCGTTGGCTCCCAATAAGTCACTCGCTGGTCATTAAGGCCGCCAGTAATGTACATATGTGGGTAAACCTGCTCTGTCACATTGTCGTAAGGTGAGTATGATTTCATATAACGATAATATTTCTTATCATGAGGATTTCCCCACTCTTTATATTCTGTTTTTGTCAGAGGAAGAGAGTCATCAAACATCGTATTGATTAAATCGACGAAAGGAACATGAGCACCTGTCTCTTATACACATCTCCGAGCCCACGAGACGCTCAGTTATC
>CAXHHE010000010.1:0-23604 GCA_964016365.1 uncultured Bacteriovorax sp.
CTACACAGAAGCCTTCGTCGGCAGCGTCAGATGTGTATAAGAGACAGATGGGGATTACTAAGGACGGAATATTTCCTGGTTCTTCTGCCCAGATAAATGACGGTTCGATATGGCAGCACTCGCTTTTAGAATCATATCGACACTTACTTATTGTTAAGAATAATACCGTTGGCAATGATCATTTTCCTGCTAACAAAGTTATCTATTTTTCAAAAAATAAAGATGTTGCATTTGCACAAATTGATAAAGCATCAAAAAAAACATGGCCAACACCTGAAGTTATATTCAAAAAAATAGAGTCAATTCATCACGAAGAATGCTTCATAGCTAGAGTAATTATAGGCGGATGGACATCGTGGCATGAGGGGCCAATTACAAGGTTCTTATATTAGTATGAAGTTAAATAAATTGAATCTAATATATGCACTGACCATATTAGTTGCGTTTGTAACTTTTTTCTATTTCAGATGGGCAAATCAACAGTCAGAGTATAGAACGCAACAAGTGATAAATTCACTTTTACGAAATGAATCACTAATTGCAAATACTTATGCATTATCTAAATCAATATTAGATCTTGAAAAGCTAGAAATCATTAGATGTTCCGAATTGGTTGAAGACTTTACTGAGAAGAGAGTTTTCTACTCTACAGTCAATCAAAATCACTGTTACCAATCTATGCTGATGAAAACCTTTAATGAGTTTTCCTTTGATTCTAAAGCCGTCAATGGTTTAAAATATAGGATCACCCTTCAGCTCAATATGCCTTGGCAGTCTATTATTTTAGAAGCATTAATTTATTTAATTTTAGCTGTTGGAGCAAATCAACTAAATAACTATTTGAATAGGCAAGAAGAAATTTCTCTTGTCAGAATTAAAGCTTCAGAAATTGAAAAACAAATGTTTTTTGATAAGACATTACAGATTCGGCATGATGTTGCATCTCCTATCGCAACAATGAAATTATTTTTAGAAATCTTAAAGGATGTTGATCCTAAAATTAAAGAAATGTTTGCACGATCATTAGATAGAACTCAAGAGTTATTCAATCAGCTTAATGCTGATAATGAAAATATATTAAGCCCTTGCTTGATAGGGGAAATTGTTCAAGGAATTGTTACAGAAAAAAAGATCGACAAGAAGAATGGTGTTACTTTTACTGTAGATGCTGTAGTCGGCAGTGAGGTTTATGCTTTAGCTAACAAGGTTGAACTTGAGCGGATTGTGTCCAATATATTAAATAATGCTATCGAGGCTTGTCAAAGTAGTCCTGTTAAAAAAATTCAGGTTTCTTTGGCCTTAAATAACAATATGGTAGAATTAAAAATAGCAGATACAGGCAAAGGAATCCCTCAAGCTATTTTTGATAAACTTGGAGCTAAAGGCTTTAGTTATGGAAAAGAAAATTTACAAAATTCAGGAAGCGGATTAGGGCTGCACCATGCAATGACAACAATCAAGTCTTGGAAAGGAAATTTTATAATTGAAAGTGAGGAAGGGGTGGGAACTATTATCAATCTACACATTCCATCTACAATAATATGAGAAATGATCAGTGAAGATTAAATATGATTACATTTTAATTGATGATGATGAGCTCGTTAGAATGACATGGGAATTTAATGCTCAAATTAGAAAACATAATTTTAAAGCATATTCTAATGTAAAAGATCTAGAATTAGATTTAGTGAATATTGATGTAGAGACAGTACTTTACATTGATTCAAATCTTGGAAAGGATGAAGCCGGTCAAGAAGTAAAAGGTGAGATCTTGGCCCAAAAAATTTTCAAGCAAGGTTTTTTAAAAATCTATTTAGCGACTGGATATAATCCTGAGGCGTTTAATCATATTCAATTCATCAAAGGTGTCATAAATAAAGAGCCTCCTAAAGAACTCTAAGACAATTCTTCAAATATCTAACAGTATGAATAATTTTGAATTAGAATTACTTCCTCGATCAGAAAAAATATTTTAAGCTTTTACTTTAACTTGATAGTTTAAATTCGACCTCCTTAACTGATCCATAAAACAAGCCTCAACCGCCATTACGTTTGAAAGCCCAGCTTTCTTCGCTACTTTACTCGCAAACTCTACACTCACAAACTGACGTCCTTTTTCAATGTCACACAATGTACCTTTTGCAATCCCTAAAAGATCTGCCATCTCTTGTTGTGTATGTCCTAAAGAATTTCTTGAAACTCTCATAAACATTCCAAAACCTAATGGACCTAATTCAGACTCTAGTTTTTTAGATAATGATTTAGTAGTCATGTTTATTAACCTCAATAATTGAAATAAATGTTAGCGACTCATTTTCCTTTTCTTCATAAATTGCACGATAGGCTTTATTTAATCGTATAGATCTTTGCCCTGATCGTGCACCTTTGAGTGGCTCATCATGATATCCCTTAAGCTTTCTCGCTTCTTGTATTCCAATTTTTTCAATTGTTTTAACCCAAAGATAAAGTGCTTCTTTGATATGGTGAGGAAGCTTTGTTAGTTGTTTTCCTGCGAATTTTGAATATGTGACTTTAATCACAGAGTATTCCTTTTTATTGTAAGGTTTTTTGCCTTACAAGTAAAGAAGTATGAAATTTACGTATGGGGATATGATTTCAGTAAGATAGCGGTCCCTAAATGAAGGACCGCTATTGAAGAACTAAATTCGAACTTTTGTCAGGGCATAATCTTTCAAGATTTTTTTCTTATTAAAAACCAGTGTAAGCGTTACCGTTTTCGAAGCGGATTCGTTTTTCTCTCCATCTAAAAAACCCCCAACAGCAGATAATGGTCCAGGGAGAAAAGCTAAGGCGCCTGCACCATATCCATTCGTTTCAGAGGCAGTATTATGCTTGCTGTAAACCCAGACATCTTGCTTCGTTTTGTCTTCAGTCGTAATATCTGGAGCCCCAAAGATTTTTAAGACTTCTGCTTGAGAGGTGATGCCTTCTTTTAGAGTTTCTTTTAGAGTCAAAGCATCGAACGGGTTTTTTTCTTCTTTTTTGCTATTGCTCGCGCATGAGACTGTAATAAGAGCGATAGAGATCATTGTCATAAAAGTTTTCATTGGTCCTCCTGTGTTTAGACATGAGGTTTATTACGCTGATCAAAATTGTTTTGATATTTCCAGCAATTATCACAAGAAATTTTTTTCATTAATGAAGAGAGAGTCATTTTCTAACTTGAAAAAGGAGTAATTTATCTATAAAACTCCCCCTGAATAATTTAATTAATTCAGGAGCCTCCCCAGTGCTACTAATCAAAAAAATCATCCTCGCAGTCGTTGCAGTTATCGCCCTATATTCCGCTGAAACAAACGCAGCCACAATCTCAGCTAACCAATGCACCCTAGGTCTGCTTCCATTCGGCTCATCAATGAACGAAGTCACAAAAAAAGAAGAGATCATCAAGGCCTACGAGCAAAAAGGATACTTCGTTACAGTTCTTTCTCATCCATCAGAAGTTTCTTCTGTTGAATTCATCAGCGATGCTTCTGTTGAATGTACATCGACATATTTTGGAATCATGGCAAAGACATCTGTTCGTTTGGTTGAAACATCGACAAACAAAATCATCTCGACAACATCATCACCCGCAGTGATGGAATTATTTAACTGCAAGATCGATTTAGGGGCAGCTATCAGCGCACTTCCTGATTGCAGAATTAAGTAATGAAACTTTCTCAGTATATTGAAGACCCGTCTTGGCTTGAAGTTCTAAAAGATGAATTTGAGGCGCCGTATTTTAAGGCGATGGAAGAGACGCTTCAGAAAGCTTATGCTGAAGAAACTGTTTATCCGCCAAAAAAAGAACTCTTCACTGCTCTAAACTTAACTCCCTTTTCAAAAGTAAAAGTGGTCATTATCGGCCAGGACCCGTATCACGGAGCAGGGCAAGCTCATGGGCTTAGTTTTTCGGTTAAGCCGGGGATTAAGGTTCCGCCCTCACTGGTGAATATCTACAAAGAACTTGTGAGCGATATGGACGTAAAAAAGCCTTCTAATGGCGACCTGGAGAAGTGGGCGAGGCAAGGAGTACTCCTTTTAAACAACCAATTAACGGTTTTAGAGGGAAAGCCAATGTCTCACAAGGATATTGGGTGGAATGAGTTTACAGATAAGATTATTGAAGTGCTAAACGAAAAACGTGAGCATTTAGTTTTTGTTTTGTGGGGAAGTCCTGCTCAGAAGAAAGCGAAAGCTGTAAGCACTAAAAAACATCACATTATTAAATCGGTGCATCCGTCACCACTTTCTGCGCACAGAGGGTTTCTGGGGAGCAAGCCGTTTTCTCAAACGAATGCTTATCTTGAATCAAAAAGTATTAAGCCGATTGATTGGAAGCTGGACTAGGGAAACATCAAAATCTTGATGCAGAATCCGGCACAAATGCTCAACACCAATTTAAATGACCAACCAATGAGTTTTTCGAATGACATTTATCAACCCTCGAAGAGGCCTAAGTATCGAACAAAGGGCCAAAAACATTGAGGATTATTTTCAACAAATTCATAAGCTAGTGTAACGACAACACTGTAAAAAACTTGAACACCTCCGTAAAATTTTCACTTCTTTTAAGGCATTTTTATTCTGGTGCTATGATTAGGGGGATTTGGAGGATTTATGTTTAAAAAGACATTATTTTTAATGATTTTAGGGTTAAGTTTTTCAGCGACATTACCAGCGCAGGACTTGGTTTCAAACCTTAAATTGGCCGTAGAAAAGTCTCAAGGCTCAAAATGTAAAATCAATCCATCTGAAGAAAATATCATCGCCATTTATTGCACTAATTCATCAAGCTATAGTGCTTTTAAGTTAACGGTAGAAAACGATGTCGTCGCGGGTATTGGACAGTCGTGGCCTAAGTCAGGTGGTGAATCTGAGTGCTCAGTTGATGGTAAAGTTAAAGCGGATGGGAAAGTGAAGCTTTCGATTCGTTGTAATGCTCTTTACTAAAAACAGACTAAGAAAATAACATCTCAAAATCTTTCATCGTCAATCGACCCGAGAACACTTGATCATCATCCGTTGAAAGAAGATCAGAGAAGAGTTGTTTTTTCTCTTCCTGAAGCTTAAGAACCTTCTCTTCAACCGAGTTCTTGATAATTGGACGATAAACCGTCAGGGTGTTTTTCTGCCCGATTCTGTGCGCTCTATCGATGGCCTGTGATTCAACAGCAGGGTTCCACCATGGGTCCATAATGAAGACGTAGCTTGCCGCTGTTAAGTTAAGCCCCACACCCCCGGCCTTAAGTGAGATAAGGAAGATCGGAGTTTTGCCCGACTGGAACTGGTCAACTTGTTCCTGGCGTTTGTTGATGCTCTGAGAACCGTCGATGCGCGAGAACTTCCAGTGTTTTTCTCTGAAGAAGTGCTGGATGATATCCAGGTAAGTCGTAAACTGAGAGAAGATGATGGCCTGCTGGCCTTCTTCTAAAATCGTCTCCAGTGTTTCTAGAAGGAAGTCGATCTTAGTTGAATCAATGTGCTTGTAGTTGTTATCTCCAGCACGATTTTGCCATAGGCAGCTCTGTCTTAGTTGGAGTAGTCCGCGCAGGATTTCCCCGTATTTTGCGGAAGTCGTCGAGCTTTGAATGCGCGCGCGGATCGAAACGATGTTTTGCTGGTAGAACTTGTTTTCTTCCTCGTTCAATTCCAGGTAGACGTTGTTTTCGATTTTCGGTGGAAGATCGTGAAGAACCTGGGCCTTTGTGCGTCTTAAAATAAACGGGCTGGCCGTTCTTCTGGCGATCCCTCTGGTCTTTGTATTTGAAACAGCTCTAACGAATTGAAGATCTCCCCAGATACCAGGGATACTTAAATCGAGAATGTTGTAGAACTCAGAAAGGTCGTTTTCAACAGGCGTACCCGTTAAACAGATTCTAAAATCAGCGTTGATCTTTCTTGCTGAGAAAGCACCAAGAGACCTGACGTTCTTTAAGTGCTGAACTTCATCCAGTACAAGAATATCGAAATTGATATTCGAGAAAACGGCTTCTGATTCTTTTTTCATCACCCCGTAAGAAGTCAGGATGATCTTCTTATCACTAGGGATTTCTCGCGAACCACCGTGATAGATGTGCATGCTCATCTTCGAGAATTTCTGGATTTCTTTTTCCCAGTTCAAGAGGATGGTCACTGGACACACGACAAGGACGCGGTCAATTTTATCGTAAATAGATTGTAGGAACGTAATTGTCTGCAGAGTCTTACCAAGACCCATGTCATCAGCAAGACAGGCACCAAGCTTGTGCTCGTGCAGGAATCTTAGCCAATTGTATCCAACTTGCTGGTACGGACGTAACACGCCATCCAGCTCTTGTGGAAGAGGGTAGCTCGGCATTTCAGTCAGGTTAGAAAGTCTCTCGCAAAGAGCGATATCTTCTTCTGAAAGGGCCCCTTCAATTCCAAGTTTTCTAAGTTCGAATAATTCAAAAATTCTGGCGCGGTTAAACGGCAGGATGAATTTTTTAAACGACTGGCTTCCATCAATTTTTGTCTGAGTGTCAGTCGCTTCGTATTTTGTATACTTCTGCATGAAGCGGATCAGGTCTTTTTGTTCCTTTGTTAAAAGGATCAGACCTTTTTTGGTGATAACCATTCCGGCCTCAAGATCAGCTTCCTGAATAACCGCTAAGTCATCCTGGTCGATATTGAGTTCGAGGTCAAACCACTTCGTGCTTGAAGAGCGGCGCTCGAACCTGATGCGCGAGTTCCATTTAGAAATCTCGTGGCGGTCGTAATAAATTTCAATGTTCAAAAGAGAGATCGCGCGATGAAATTCCGATAATCCCTGGAAGACAACTCCTGGTTGAACATCATATTTCACTTTCTTTTCTTCACCGTCGAGGTGAGCGTATCTGAAGAACTGATCCCCAAAGTGCTCGATCATCGCCAGGAAAAGTTCGCGGATCGTTTGATTTTCGTACAGACAAACAAGGTGGTTTGTCTGGTCGTAAACAATCGTGTCGCGGTTTTTAGTGATCTCGCTGATTAAGCTTTGGGCCTTCACTTTCTTATTGGCCGAGACAATAAACTTTTTATAGCTTTCGTTTCCGTTTACCAAGCTGTCTTTAACAGCAAGAACGAAATCGTAAGCTTCTTGTTTCTTTTTAAAATGCCCCAGGATTCCGTGATTGAAAGTAAAGAACGACATGAACTCGTTTGGAGCGACAAGTAGTTCTGATTCATCAAAGAATTCTAAAGAGGCATGAAGCAGTCCTTTCTTTTCGGCCGGAGCTAAAGTCACACGGCATTTTGGTCTGCTCGTTCTAATTTCTTCCAGTGCTACGTTCTCGATAAAGACTTCTACTTGTGGGAAGAGGTCCAGCTCTTGAATGTTCGTAAGGATATCGTTGATCGTGTAGTTAAAAAGATTCAGCCTGATTCTTTGGATAAGAATTTTCAGGTCATTTGGAATGTGGAGAACTGTTCCATCTCTCCAGTTGAAGATGTAAAGGTTTTCAAAAATCGAAACTTCTGAAATGGCCTTGTCACTTTCCGGAGAACGGTATTTAAAACGTACCTTTTCATCGTGGAAAAGGTGCAGTTGCAATTTCCCTCTGAAGGTTTCAGGCATTGGAAAAGGAACGATTTTTTTATTGTGAAGAAGATACTGAAGTGAAGAGTAGGTTGGAGCGGCCGGAGCACCGATAAGCTGGTGAGGCCCACCGATAATAGTTCCGTACTCTGCGACGTTAACCCCGAAGCTTGAGTTGATAACGATTGGTGGAAGTCCACTCTCATTGTCATCAGCGCTTTCTTCGCCTTGCTCTTCTAAATACTGCTGAACTTGATAAGTGAGAAACAGCGCCACGACGTGCTGGCAGTGCGAGCCTTCTTTCCAGTGATGGCAATCACAGTTTGAAGAGAAAGGTCCCTCAGGTGTGTCTTCAAGACGTTTCTTATAGACGATCTTTGTTTCGTGAGCGCGGTCATCACGCACGATACCACTTACAATGTAATACGTATCAGGTGAACCTTTTTTGAACGAAATAGAGACGCGTGAGAGTTTAAAAAATCTCAGACCGCTCTGAATGAGTGCAGGCGAAAAAAATCGCTTACATTCTTCGTTTATTTTCTCAGGAATATTCCAAGTGCGTTCGTTCATTAAATCTCTTATGGATAAAAGGGTATTATAAGCGATTTTCTTCTATTTCACCTCTCTTTTTGGCACTTTTTCTGGATAAAAAGTATTTTAATCAGGTAATGGCGTGCGCATTTAATTTCCATGGATTTTTACTTAACCTCTGGCCATGGAGTTCTTAAGTACACAACTTTCGAAACAATCAGAATCAGCAAAGGCACGTTACGTGTTGCCCTTTACTTACTGCTTTGTAACTTTGGGACTCTATTTTTCTCTGACCTATTATTTCAGGTATGAGTCTAAGGTTCTGGCCCTTAGCTGTTTAGGGGCTTGCGTAGCAGTGATGTTCCTACCGCTTGTCATGCGTACATTTAAATCTTATTTACTCACTGCAAATTACATTATCGTCGTTTATTTCATCACCATCGAGATGCTGACCCTTTACACAGGTGGGATTAAAGCGAGCTCGATCTGGTGGATCGGCATCGTACCAGTGCTTGCGGCCTTTTTGCTTAACGCTTTTTACAGCATTGTCTGGTTTGGGATTACGATATTAAACATCGTCCTCATCAATCAGCTTAAGAGGCTGGATATGTTGCCGGTCAATGTGGTGCCTTTGGATGGAATGGACCGCTTTCTGGTGACCTCAACTGTTTTTGGGATCATCTTGATTACCGCCCTTTGTATCCTGGCCGATATTTTGAGAGAAAAGACCACTTCAGAAAAAGAAGAACTGCAAAATAAATCTTTCAGGCTTACGCAATTGGCCTCGCTTGGTAACCTGGCCACCGGAGTGGCCCATGAAATCAATAATCCATTATCGGTTATCAAGGGTTGTCAGTATAAAATCAGAAAAATGGTTGAAGGAGAGAAGCCAATCGATAAGAAGGCCCTTGAGGGCTACATGGAAAAAATCGAAAGAAATGTTAAGCGTATTCAGGATGTGACATTTTCGATGCGCAGTATTTCCGATAAAAGTAATCGCCAAATTTCACCAATTAATATGCAGGTGCTTTTAATGTCGATTGCCACTATGGCAAGAGATAGAGTCGGAAACCGTGACATTCAAGTTCACACACATTTTAAACAAACTGAATTGTATTTCTCTGGAATTTATAACGAGATTTTCAGGGCCATTTACATCATCGTGGAAAATTCTCTGGATGAACTCATTGATCTCAACCGTGGAAATGGGCAAGTCGAAATCACTTTAGATGATTACGGTCCAAACATGGTGATCTTTATCAAAGATAATGGGCGTGGGATTCCTGAGGAATTTACTAAAAATATTTTTGATCCATTCTTCACTACAAAGAGTATTGGTCAGGCGACAGGACTAGGACTTACATACTCATCAAACATTATTACCTTTAATGGTGGGACATTAGAATTTGTCCCGACTCCTGGAAAAGGCGCGTGTTTTAAAGTTGTTCTTCCCAAACAAGCAATTTAATTCCATTGAAAAAGATACGGCTTCTAATAAAATCTAATTGAATGCTTATTAAAAACAATGGGCCAGGGTTAATGTATGCCCAGGATGTGTTTTCTCATAATGGCGGAAATCTGCAGTTGGAATCAGGTGCGGAGGATGGGATGACGACGTTTAAGGTGATGTTGCCGATTGAGCAGGATGGAGAGTAAAAAAAGGGGCCCTGAACGGGCCCTTTTTATTTGATTACTGACTGCTTTCGCAGTGGCTAGCTCGAACTCTTGAAAAAGGCGTGAGCCTTTTCTTTTGCTCTGCTAGCGAAGTTGAAATGCTCCACTGGAGCATTTCATCGAGCTAGTTATCTACATAGCTCTTAAGAAGTTTTGCGCGCGATGGATGACGAAGCTTTCTAAGTGCTTTCGCCTCGATCTGACGAATACGCTCTCTTGTTACGAAGAAGTCTTGTCCTACTTCCTCAAGAGTGTGATCCGATTTTTCACCAATACCAAATCTCATACGAAGAACTTTTTCTTCTCTTGGAGTAAGAGTTGAAAGAACTGCTCTCGTTTGCTCAGAAAGTGTAATCGACATTACAGCGTCTGCTGGAGAAATGATTTTCTTATCTTCAATAAAGTCCCCAAGAGATGAATCTTCTTCTTCCCCGATTGGAGTTTCAAGAGAGATTGGCTCTTTCGAGATCTTTTGAACTTTCTTAACTTTATCAACTGGAAGTTCCATTTTCTCTGCAATCTCTTCCGGAGTTGGTTCGCGACCAAGTTCCTGGATAAGTTGACGAGATGTTCTTACCATCTTGTTGATTGTTTCGATCATGTGAACCGGGATACGGATTGTGCGGGCCTGGTCAGCGATTGCTCTTGTAATCGCCTGACGAATCCACCAAGTCGCGTATGTCGAGAACTTGTATCCACGACGATACTCGAATTTATCTACGGCTTTCATCAGACCGATGTTTCCTTCCTGAATCAGATCCAGGAATTGAAGACCGCGGTTAGTGTATTTCTTCGCGATAGAAACAACGAGACGAAGGTTGGCTTCAACAAGTTGAGCTTTCGCTTTATCGGCCTTTGTTTCACCTTCGATGATGATCTTGTAAACTTTTTCAATCTCTACGAATTCCATACCAGCATCGATCGTTAAACGACGAAGCTTTCTCAGGATGTCTTCCTGGTTACGGATAAGTTGTTCGATTTTTGCGTCAGTCGTGAAAAGGTCTTTTGCAAGCTTTCTCTTGAACGCATCGTCTTCCATTACTCTGTCGTAAAGGATTTTGTAGTCTTCAGCATTTCCTACTTCAAGGAACTTGAAGATACGATCTTGTTGGTCGAACATTTCAGTAAACTGAAGGTAGTACTTCTTAACTGGTTCTACGAAAGAGTTGATGATCTTTCTGTTGAACGTCAGGTCAGCAAGTTCAGCTGAGATTTCATCCATTAGTTTTTTCTGTTCAACGTTCAGGGCCTTTAGAGTCCCGTCAGCTTTTTCAGTTTCCTGAAGGATGACTGCGATTTGGTCGATAACCGCGTAAATTCTGTCTTTAACTTTTTTGATGTCAGCTGGAGATGATTCGTCATCAAGTCCACGTACAAGTTCTTTAACGAATTCTTGTGGGTTTTCTTGAGTCTCGATCTTCTCACGAAGCTTTCCAACTTCTTTTAGAGCGTGAGTCGAAGATAGGGCAGAAAGGATAATCTCTCTTTCTCCTTCTTCGATTTCTTTTGCGATCACAACTTCGCCTTCGCGAGTTAGAAGGGCAACTGAACCCATGCGCTTTAGATATAGTTTTACAGGGTCTGTAGATGCTGAACGTAGTTCAGCTTTTTCTTCTCTTGATAAAGCTTCTTCGATGATTTCAGTACCGTCTAAACGGATCCCTTCTTCATCTTCATCTTCTTCAGCAGCTGAGTCCATAACCTCGATCTTAAGCTCAAGGATGCGGCCCATGATTTCATCGACGTCTGATGCCAGGACAATGCCGGCAGGAAGTGCGTCGTTGATTTCTTCAGCTGTAATAAAGTTTTGGTCTTTTCCTTTCGTCAAAAGACGACTGAACTCTTTTGAATTCAGGAATTGAGCCACTGCTGGTGAAATTGGGTTACTCATTAATCGTTCTCCCTAACTAATTTTTTCGGGTTTTGAATTCTTTAATTGTTGAATATTTTTTTCAACTTCAAGTAACTGGGTCAGGAGTTTTGTCATCTCTTCTTCTGACTCGCACGTTTGTTGAAGTTTTTTAATTTCGTCTTTCTTATTTTTTAACTGCTCCATGTGCAGTTTAATTTTTAGGTCAAAGAGTAATCGCTGTTTTGTTTTGTTGTCAGCGTCTTTAGGTTTGTAATTATAGAATGCCGAAGTTACGACTTCTCTTAAATCAATCGAGTACTCTGGACTATTCGTCACATTGAGCACCACTGATTCGTACTCGCTATCATCAACTTCCATTGTGATTTTACGAATTTTTCCAATGTATTTTTTTACCTCATCATTCCCTACTAAATCAAGGATTTCATTCATTTTATCCATGTTTAATAGAGAGGGAAGTTGGACTACTTCTTGCACTAGGAGCTTCTCCATCTTCGAGAGGAAAATATGAGGAGGAGAAATTTCAGCATCAAAGTGGAATTCTTCATTGGTATCAGGGATAAAATCACTGTCAGTGTAAGCAGGTTCTTCCGTAGGTTGTTCTTTTTTTGGTTGGATAAATTTCGGCTTTTCAGTCGTTTTACTTAAGTGATCTTGATAACTTTTGACGATTTGAGCGCTATCGGCTTTTAAACCCAGACGCTTAGCAAAGCTTACAACTCGCTCAGTCGCAGACAGCTCCATTTTCAGAGGGGCCAGGACTTCGAAAGCTTTGTTTAGGATTTCTAGTTTTCTATCGAGAACCTCTGGAAGCTTCTCTGGGATCAGTGCGCCAAGCAGAATATCGAAGGCCGGAATGGCGTTATCGAGCTTTTCTTGCATTGCAAGTGCACCGTTGGCCTTTAAATAATCATCCGGGTCCTTTTGAGGGGAAAACTCGATGTATTTGGCCACTAAACCTTTTTCGGCGAGCTGCTTATTGATCCTTTCCATGGCAATGAAGCCGGCCTTATCGCTATCCAGGGCCAGGTAAACATTTTTTGTAAGACCGACAATCCTCTCAAGAGAGTTAGTACCCAAAGCAACACCCATAACCGCCACGGTGTTCTTAAATCCATTGTTGTACATTGCGATTTGGTCCATGTTTCCTTCAACCAGGATGACAGCATCCTTTTCCCTGATGGCATTTTTAGCAAGATGGAAGCCATAGAGGATGTTGCTCTTGATGAAGATGAAAGACTCCACCGAATTCATGTATTTAGCTTTCTGATCGTCCCTGATTGCCCTTGAAGTAAAACCCACAACCTGGCCGAATTGATCCCAGATAGGGAAGATGATTCGGTCTCTAAAGGTGTCATATTGGGCATTGGGATCGTTTTTGTCTTTTCTGATAAGCCCGATATCCAGTGCCGTATTAATGGCGAAATCGCGGTCTTTAGGATCGGGAATTGATTTTAAATAATCAGTAATCGAATTTCTGTTGGGAGCAAACCCAAGCGAATAAGTCGTCGCGATCTCTTCATTCAGTCCACGGTTTTTGATGAATGATGTGTATGGTGCAAACGCCCCTGATGAAGCTGTTTTGCGGTAGAGGAGGGCTGTTCTTGTCAGGATTTTTTTGGCCATCTCCACTTTCGGGTTGGTCTTTTTTTCTTCCTGATAAGAATCAAAATTGATTCCTTGTTTGTTGCAGATTTCTTTTAGCGCTTCAACGTAATCCAGGTTTCTGTATTTCATCACGAAAGTGATGGCGTCTCCGGCAGCTCCACAGGCAAAACACTTGAAGATCTTTTTAGAGTCGTTGATGTTCATCGACGGTTTTGTGTCGCCGTGAAATGGACATAGGGAAACCTGCGCTGAACCTGAGCGCTTGATCGCAAGATAATTGCCGATCACAGATGAAATCGGAATTTCTTCTTTAATCTTTTGTTTTAAGTCGTCTAATGACATTACTTTTTTGATCTCAACACGAACGCTTTGATCTTGATTCCCTGGCTAAGGAAAATCTTCTCGAAGCCCGTAGTATATTTTGCCAGCATATGATCTGGATATTCAGCTCTTAAATCCTTACTTTCAAGGATGACTTCAAAGAGATCGCTTTGAGCTTTGATCTCTCTTTCCATCCACGCAGCATAATCATCGTGGTCAGTTTTAATATAGAAAATCCCACCCGGCTTAAGCGACTTGTGAGCTGATTTTAAGAAGGGCTCTTGAATCAAGCGCTTCTTGTGGTGTTTCGTTTTTGGCCATGGGTCAGGAAAGAAATAGAAGATTCCGTCGAGTTCATTTTCTTCGAACATAAATTCCACTCTCTCGCCTTTAGCGCGAAGGTAGCGGAAGTTTGTGAACTCAAGAGTTGAGAGTTTTTTTGCTAGAGCAAAACTTCTTTTGAATCGGTAATCAAGACCTACGAAATGTTGATGTGGGTGATCAGCACAATAATCAATCATGAAGTGACCAGCACCTGTTCCAATTTCTAAAAAGAGTTCACCGTCTCTTTTAAAAATTTCTTTGTTCCACTTACCTTTGAATGCCTCTGCTTCGTTATCTCTTAAAACGAAATCAGAAAACGCACCCAACCTTTCATGATAAGGGTTCTCATGTTTGTACTTGAAATCTTCTTTGAAAGAATAATCAACCATAGTCTAAAGCCTTTTAATTTTAAAGGGTTTAGTTACCATCTAGGGGACCTCCTAGCAAGAGATGTCCTATAAAGATTTCATGCTCAATTGCACTATTTTCGCATTGCGATACGATTCCTCTACTTACAACGACAACGTAACAAAAACGGCCTATCCCCGGAGGCAACTGTATGAAATCGACTATTTTGGCCCTTTTGGCCTTTGCTAGCATGAGCGCTATGGCGGCGACAGCTACCCCTTCTCAATCTGAAGAGCAGTTTTGCGCAGACCGTGATTCTTCTTCATACACAAAAGACCTCACTAAAAGTTATACCAACTTAATGGCCTTCCAGAACCGTGGAGGTCTGGCAAATGGTGGAGTTTGTTGGTGGCACTCGCGCTTTCAAAGAAACGCACTTTATTTAACGATTTATAAGCCAGCAGAAAAAAAACCGACGATCAGCGAAGCTGAGAAGCTGATTAGTAAAATCCGTTCAGGGAAAGACATTATCGAAATCCCAGGATTCAGCAACTTTAATGAATTCTCTGGAGCCTATAGAAGTTTAATTCAGCGTGAACTTGAAAAATGGCAGAAATCAGATGGGATCGTGAAGTTCAATTGGGTTATCGGTCTTTCTGGAAGCAACGAAGTTGAAGCTCCAAAATTAAAAGAGATGATGGATGAGCTTTACGATTATGTTGAAGTTCAAGGGAACATTGCTTACCAAAAACTACAGATTAAAGGTGTAACAGCTCACGCTTGGTTAGTTGTTAATATGAAACAAGTTGATGGTGGATATGATCTTGAAATCATCGACAGTAACTTTCAACACCAGACGACGATTTATAAATACCGTGATGGGATGACAAGCTTCAACCATTACTACTACGGAAACTTTGTTCCATACCTGGAAAGAAAAGGGGAGATGGATCAATTGTCGATGGCGATTTTAAAGAAGTGTAAGCCGGAAGAGTACAAAGAGAGAAAGAAAAAAGAAACAGCTAACAATAATTCAAATAACGAATACTCTGGATCTTAAAAAAGAAAGGCCCTCCGAAGAGGGCCTTTTTATTTTTTATCTAACATTTCGGTGATGATCATCGCCGCCTTTTTTGCCAGCGCCGGATCTTTGATTTTTTCGGTAATCAGTTTTTTCATGCGTTCAATTTCAGCTTTCTGGACGATATTATCATCAACTACTTTTAGTTGTGTTTTCGCCTTTGGAACTGTTTCGCATTGAGGTTTTTTTAGAGCACCCATAATTTTTTATGCAGCCACTTCTGGCTTTCTCCCGCTTGAATAGTGTTTAGAAACTTTTTGCATGTGGCTTTCGATCACTTCGAATAGCTCAAGGTTTGTCGTGTGTGGGTCCATTCCGTACGGAAGAGCAGAATAAACCATATCTCCAGATACTTCAGTGAAGACGTACCAAGTGTTTCCTAATTTTTGAAAAAGAACTTCAGATGTTGCTTGTGTGTTTGATTTTGATGCTTTCATAATTTCCTCCGTGAAATTGTGATTACCTTGTCTCTTGCATTACTTTTCGTGTGTGGGCCGTCAAAACTTTAGACATTTTTTTATTTTTTTTAATTATTTTTTAGACATTAATCCCGGAGTTTTTCACTCGGAGATCAGGCCTAATATCTTACCTGAACTCCTACAAAAACCGAGGCTTGGGCCTTAAGCCCGCTCGAGATCTGGTCTTCGCTCCAAAGCTCGGGGTAAGCAGGTTGGTCGGTTGTTTTAACCGAGTGGGGAAGAAATAAACTTAAATCCACTCCACCGATTAAATCCGTGTTGGGAAACACTTCAGTGATTTGTAATGAAGTGCTGGTCATTGGAGAAATAGAGAATCCAGAAAAGATTCTTTCTTCACCAATAGAGGCGTTGTCGATAAAGAGAGTCGAACGATGATAGTTAAAAGTGAACCCCGTTCCAATCGCCAGGCGGTATTTATCACTTTTATAAGCATCGTAAGTAAACCAAGGTCCGACGCGAATCATGTCGCGGCTTTCTTCTGCTACATTGTCATTTTTAAATTCAACAGTGTTTTTTGAAGAAGTGATGAAACCAATCATCCCAAAATAAAAACGATCGTACTTATCATAGCTGATTTTATGAGAGATCACTAAACGCCCACCCATCTCAGCACGGTACTTCTGTTTATCAAAAGAAGAGTTGTATGTGTAAGGAGAAGTCGTGTTGTTTCCAACGATAAATGAGATTGAAGCGCGAAGAAATGAGCGGTCTTCAAAGGGATATGTTGAAGGAATCGGCTCTTCAATGCGGTAGTCAGTCGGGTCGTGTGCCAGTCTGATTGGTTGTTTGTCTTCATTGTCAGTTCCGGAAATAACTTTTACATATTTTGCCGGAATAAAAGCAGGATTTCCTGCGCGGTCAAATGTCGGAACAAAGTCAGGGAGAGTCCCATCGACATAGTATTCTCTAGGGATAAAAACGCGTTCACCCTTCCTGATTGTTTGCAGGACTGTGGAACTCAGTGAAGGGCCCTTTAAGAGGGGAGCTTCCAGTACGATGACGACGCCATCATAGGCCAGTGCCGTTTGAGTTGAAAGAGCTAAAAATGTGAATAAGTGGAAAAAATATTTTCTCATAGATCCCATTCATATTTGTAACCGACCATTGCGCCGATTGAATTGATAACAAGTTCTTCCGGAACTGGATTTGAGCCAGGTCTGGTTGTCGAAGTAAGAGTTAAATCATGCCTGCGATAGTGTGTTCCGACCGTCCATTTACCGTAACCGGAATCCCAAAGTGCTTCTAGGCCCAGATCGAATAAAATCGCTTGGTATTTTTCTTTTGATGTACCTGATGACGTCGTATAAATGGGAGCAAATTCTCCCCCCATATGAAGTGAAAGCGCAGTGGTTTCACCTTGATAAATGTAGCGCTGGATTTGCGGACCGAAACTTAATATTGAAAGCTTCACTTCATCAATATCATTTTCCCAGGTCGCAGTCTGGTAATTGATTCCAAGGCCGAAATTTACTGGAAGTGTAGAGACATAAAGCGTTCTGATTTCCCAGCGATTTCCAACAGCAGAAGTGAGTTCTTGATTGTAGATTGAGTTAAGAGGGGCCATCCCCAGGCGTTCCAGGTGCAGGTTAAATTGCGTATCAAAAAAAGCGTATTTGTTATTGGCCTTGAGTTGCGAAGGAGGAGGGTAACTGATTTCTGCATCGACGTTTGGAAGAATCTGGACATCTTTTTCAATCTCCACAACTCCATCGGCCAGAGTATCGTAGATTGCTTTGCCATTTTTATCGTAGACTAGAAAATGGTCTCTTTTTGAAGGATTACTTTCCAGGACGTTGGCGTAAATTCCTCTCTCAATAGCAAAACTTTTTTTATCTGAGAGTCGGGTAAGAACAGTGCCTGGCTTTAAATAAACGCGGTAGGGTTTTAATTCGGCGGCATGGCTAAAAATAGCGAAGAAGGCGAGAAGTAAAATCAACACCAGCTTCATTATTTTTTCCCCTCTAGGTATTTTTTCGCCATCACAAAAGCTTCGTAATTTGTCGGGAAGGTATAGTCTTTCGGGTCGACTTCATCGAAGGGAACCCATTTGAAAAAAAGATGTTCTTCATTGAGAGTGATTTCAGGTTTTTCATCGAAGTGGCAAAGATAAACCTGCTCAACACATTGTTTTTTCCAGCGGTCGAAGAACTCATATCTTAAATTGAGATCAATCACTCCAGCGCTAAGGCCTGCTTCTTCCCAAAGTTCGCGCTTGGCCGCTTCTTCGTAGCTTTCATCTCCCTCAACACCGCCAGTGATATTTTGAAATCCGACGTAGTTATTGGGGATTTGATTGTTGAATTCAAACAACAAAAGGTGATTGTCGGCTATGACCACCACTTGGACTTTTTTCTTTAGATCTTGATCATTCATATTTTAAAATTTTAACATAATCTGACATTTTAATATTTGAGTCATAAAAATTGCCTAATTAGGAGGTTTCTTACCCCCATAATTCGTTGCTACATGTTGACCAAAATGATATGTTTTCCGCTTATGGAAGATTTTATTTATAGAGTAGCAATTTCACTCCCTGCTTTCCTTCTGGCCATTGTGTGCCACGAGGCAGCGCACGCGTGGATGGCCAAGCGTTTTGGTGACACAACTGGTGAGCAATTAGGGCGACTTAGCCTCAACCCATTGGTGCACTACGATCCGATTGGAACAGTGATTTTCCCGTTAATCGGAGCTATGCTTGGTGGAACAATGTTCGGATGGGCAAAACCAGTTCCAGTCGACACAAGAAGATTCAAAAACATTCGCTCAGGTATTTTCTGGGTAAGTTTCGCAGGGCCTTTGGCAAACATCATCCTGATGTTCATCTCAGCTATCCTGCTTGCTTTCATGTTCACAAAAGTTTCTCCTGACTTCTCATACTTTCAGGTTTTCACTGAAATGCTTAAGAGTGCTGTAACGATCAACGTTCTCCTGGCCGTATTCAACCTGATTCCCTTTCCACCACTTGATGGATCGAAAATGGTTTCTTCAATGCTTGATTACAATGCCGCTCGTAAGTTTGAAGATCTTCAACGTTACAGTTTTGTCTTTTTAATTATTTTGATTATGACTCCAGTGCTGAGTTGGATTATGTCTCCAGCACTATGGGCAAGTAACCTTATCGTTAATATTTTTATTAACATCTTTGCAGGTTTTTAATGTTAGATACATCTATTCAGGTAAAGACAGATCATTTTGACGGACCTCTCGGGCTCTTGCTTCTTCTTGTTGAAAAAGAAGAAATGAACATCCGCGAACTGGACCTGACAAAGATTACAAAACAATACTTAGATTACTTAGCTCAGATGCGCGATCTGAACTTCGATGTGGCAGGGGATTACCTATTTCTTGCTTCAACACTTCTGCTTTTAAAATCAAAAGTGTGTATCGCTGAAGAAGAAATGAAGTCACTTGAGTCTGAATTCGGTGTGGAAGGATTAAACATCACTTCTCAGTCGGAACTTATCAGACGTCTTGAAGAGCTTCAATTATACCAAAAAATGTCTAAGAAGCTTTGGGACCTGGAAAAGAAAGGTCACGAAATCTTCGTAAAGCCAAAAGTGGATAGAAAGGCCATCGTTAACTCGATTTTAACTCCAATGGATTTAAACTCGCTGACTATGACAATGGTTGATTTCCTATTCAGGCAAAGAAGAAAATACACAGTCGTAAAACGCGATCGTCTATCAATTAAAGAAAAACTGAAATTCTTAAAGAGCAATCTTAAATTGGGTGAACAGACAACGTTTGACACTCTTTTGGAGCAGGATGGAAACGCCCTTATTGGTGACGACCAAAATCCTGAGAATTTGAAGAAGGATAAAATTGATAACATCGTTATCACTTTCATCTCTCTTTTAGAGCTTGCTCGTCTTAAACGTATCAATGTTTTCCAAAATGAGGACAGAAGTACGATCTACGTTAACGTTGTTAAGTCGCTTGAAGATTTTGACGTAGACCAGGCAAACGGATTCGAAGATGAGCAACCGACTCCAGCGCCAAAAGACGATGAAGAAGTAGAAATTAAAGCAGCTAATCCGGAAGAAAAACTAATCATTGAAGATCTAGGCGAATACTTACCGGAAGAAGAAACAAAAGAAGCTTCTGCCGATGAAGAAATTCCTTCAGAGCTTACAGAGACTGGATTATCAAAAGAGCAGGAAGATGAGTTCATGGAGCTTTTGACAACTCCTGAGAGTCCAGACAGCGGATCTAAATTAATTCAATAAGGGTAAGGGGATATATGGATAATGTTAACAATAATTCAGACGTACACATGGATGATATTGAACTTCCAGCTAAGTTTCCTTCTGAGGAAGATTTAGAACTGCCGATTTTTGAAATGGCCGAACTGGATGAGAACATTGAGATCTCTGCTGCTGCAACAGAAGTTAAGAATGAGATCGAAAACGAAATCATTGATGAGAGCTTCTCTGACAGCATCGTCTCAGATGAAGTCCTATGGCAGGCACGTACTGGTTTAAACCCAGACACTCTTTGTGGTGCTATCGAAACAATCATCTTCATGAGTGATAAGCCTGTTTCAATCCAAAAGATTAAGTCGCTAATCGACGCTGAAATGCCGCTTAAAGTAGTTCACGAAGCTCTTCAAAGACTTCAAGCTGAATACGAGCAAAAACACCATGGCCTTCGCCTTCTTGAAGTAGCTGAAGGATACCAATACCGTACAAAAGCGACGTACTCTAAGTACGTGCAAGATATTTTCAAAATCAACTCACTGGTTCTTTCTCCAACTGCTCTGGAAGTTTTAGCGATCATCGCTTACAAACAACCATGTTCAAAAGTTGAAGTCGACAAGATCAGAGGAGTGGATAGCGGACACATCGTTCGTGCCCTTATGGATAAACGTTTAGTAAAAGTAACCGGTAGATCAGATGAATTAGGTCGCCCGGTTCTTTACGGAACAACTCCAGAGTTCCTGGAAGTGTTTAACCTTCCGGATCTGGCAGCTCTTCCACCAGAGCATGAGCTTGATGAAATGTCTCGTGCTTCTTCAGTTGGGAAAATCGCTGATATTAAAACTCTGGTTAATGACGGAGCTGATAAAGCGAGATTCAAGTTCGACGAAATCGAAGAGCTTGATATGCTTTCTGAGTCTATCAAAAACATCTCAAGTGAAACTGATTTTACTGCTTCACTTAAAGTTGAAGAAAAGAAACGTATGTCAGAAGATGGAGCTGAGGTTAAATCTGCTTTTGATCTTCTTGAAGAGTTTGTTAATAAGAGACTTATCTCTGAGCAAAACAAGCAGGCGATCGAATCTCTTCTTACAACTAACGTAATTGATCCAAGAATTATCGACGACCTTGAAGCAGGACCTTTCAACGTTCCTCAAGAGGACGAAGAAGAGTTCCAGATGATCGACCTTGATACGGGATTACCTATCGAGTACGACGCTGAATTCGACGGCGAAATTGATGAAAATGGAAACTATGAAAGTGGTCTTGATGAGAGCGAATTCGATATCATCGTAGACCTTGATTTCGATAAAGAAGAAAGCGAAGAAGAGGCCCTTTCAAAGGCCCTCGATGCAGCTTTTGAAAACCTGACGGGTGAATCCCTTGATAGCCGCCTTTCAGATGAAGAGTTTGCTTTTGGTGGAGAGCTTGAAGAAAGAAGCCAAAGCATTGATGACATCACTAACAGCATGATCGAAAAGGCCCAGGATTTAGACCTAGACCTGTCTTTCTTAAAAGACCCAAGTGCTGAAAATGACGATTCAGACGATCGTTCTCAAGACTAATTTGACATTCATCGGACCATAGCGTAAAACTCTGGTCCGATTACATATTTAACCAAAAAACAGCCGTTATGGCAGATTGGAGGACCTGATGACTAAGTCAAAGACTAAAAAAGCCGCGCTCGCAAAAGCAAAAATCGCAGAAACAGCTAACGAATTAAATGTACGCCTTCAGAAATTTATTGCTGATTGTGGAGTTACGTCTCGTCGTAAAGCTGAAATGATGATCCGTGAAGGACGTGTAACAGTTAACGGTGAAGTCGTTACGGAACTTGGAACGAAAGTAGACCCATATAATGATGTTGTTATGGTTGATGGTGCTCTTGCAGATCTAAATGCAGTTGAGCCAATCTATTTAATGCTTCATAAGCCAAGAGGTTATGTAACGACTCTAAACGATCCAGAAGGACGTGAGACTGTTATGGACCTGGTAAAAGAAATCCCGGAAAGAATTTATCCAGTAGGTCGTCTAGATTACCTTTCAGAAGGTCTTCTTCTTATGACAAATGATGGTGAGTTCGCCAACATGGTCATGCACCCGAAATACAACGTAACAAAAGTTTACGAAGTAAAGGTATTCGGATCAGTGACTGAAACAATCCTAAATAAACTTAAGGCCGGAGCTTATCTTGACGAAGGTCTGGTAAAGCCGACTTCAGTTCGTGTTATTAAGCAGCTTCCAACTAAGACATGGATTGAATTCCGTCTTAACGAAGGAAAAAACAGAGAGATTAGACGTCTATGTGAGGCCGTAGGTCTGACAGTAGATAAACTTAAGCGTCTTGCTATCGGTAACCTTTCTGTTGAAGGTGTTGCTCCAGGGAAATTCCGTGTAATGAGCAAAGAGCAAATGCTTGGTTTCATCGGAATCAATGAAGACGGTTCAATGAGAAAGTCATTAAATCAAGAAGGATTCATCTCTGCTAAGAAAACAATTGATCTTAAGAAGAAACGCCCTCAACCAGGTACTGTTGCTGATGATGAGGCTTTCAAGAAGTTTAGAAGAGAGACATATTTTGACTCTCTAAAACAAATTGCTGAACAAAAAGCGAAAGTTTCTGAAAAAATCCAGTCTCTATCTGATCAAGTATACGTTGAAGAGCAAAAATCATACGTGGAAAGAAGAAAGAAAGTTGATGCGGTAAAAGCGATCATCAAAAACAACAACCTGAAGAAAACCAGCTTCAGAGTTCCAAAAGACCAAAGATAATAAAAAAAGCCCTCGAAAGAGGGCTTTTTAACTACAGGTAAGTCTGATTTGAACTCTTAAAACGAGACAAGACTTTTACCAGCATCTTGCGACGTAAAAAGCTCCACTGGAGCTTTTTTCAAATCAGTTATCATAGGTAACAACTTTCGAAGCTGTTACGTATTCTTGTAAAACATCTACTGAGTACTCAAGTGCCTGTTGGGCATAAGGAATGTTGCTCTGGTCTTTAAGCTCTTCCGTGAAACGGGCTTGCTTAATAAGAGCGGCACACATTCTCATGAACTCAGCGCTCCCTTCGAAATACTCTTCTTCGTTCTCAGTTAATAGCACATGCGTGAGCATCGTATTAAGTGATTTTATGAGTCTCACTTGCTGTGGTGTTAGCTCGCTTCCATCAATCTCGATTTTGATCATGCTGTTTTTTAATGAAGTCTGGGCTGACATAAAAAGAATCCTCTCTCTAAATAGGGTTCAAAAGGGTCACTAAACTATTTATCGCCATATTTACGAAGGAATTTAGAACTTTATGTTGGAGCGAATAATTCGATTTCTTACTGGACAAACGGCCTCCGGCAATCTAATATCACCCTGCGGGATGGAGCAGTCTGGTAGCTCGTCGGGCTCATAACCCGAAGGTCGTAGGTTCAAATCCTGCTCCCGCAACCAATTTTACCAATATCCCACCCTTGGGCCATTGAGTTATGAGTTGGTTTTCTAAATAATTCCAAAGACATATGAAACGCTTCCTTCTGAGCTTCACCTGAAGCATCAGGATGTCGTTTGTCATTCAATTTTGTGGATTCTCGCTCTGTCTCTTATACACATCTGACGCTGCCGACGAAGGCTTCTGTGGAGTTCTC
>CAXHHE010000011.1:0-23494 GCA_964016365.1 uncultured Bacteriovorax sp.
CTGCTATACGGGTCAACAATGAGAAATTTCTTTAGATACCCAATGCTGAAAATAAGAATCCCATCGACCAGGTTATTTAATGAAAAAGGTGGAATTGTTTTTAACTGAGGAAAAAAATGTTTTCTGCGCTCAATGGGGCCCGCCATTAATACAGGAAAAAATAAAGGCATGGTCATCGCAGGAAGAATATCCTCTTTTTGGATGGGGGCTTCTTCTCTCCAGTAGTCAATAATCATCCCTAAAAGAATCAGCATAAAAAAGCTGGTGCCGTAAGGAGTCCTGAAACGTATAAACTCGGGGAGAATTTTTAAAAGGACAAAAATGAAAACATTTAGTCCGACGAGATAAGGGAAGAATTTTTTATCTGAACGCTTTTTAAGCAGAAAAAGCACTCCAATATTAAAAACGATGATCCCTGCAAAGATATTAAACCAGAGAGCGCCCCAGTTTAAATACCAGATTAGACTCGCGAGAAAAACACACCAGAGTTTTAATCTCCCAGGGGTGTAGTAAAGGGCCAGGAGAGCAAAGGCCGTATAAAAAATAAACTGGACAGTCGAATACATCATATCTTTCTGTCCTTTTTAAAACGAGAGGTGATAAAAGGTTCGCGCGTGACTAAAATCTTATGTGGGCACATAAAACTTGGCAGTTGAGTTTCACAAAAGATTTTAAGTCTTTCTCTGAAATCCTGTTCATCATAATCCGCACCCAGCAAAAACTTGGCGATAATGACATTTCCAATAAGAGCATTTTTCTCTGCAGTCACACTGATATCTTCTGCTCCTTCAATGCGAATAAGCAGGTCTTCTACCTCATAAGGGTAAAACTTTCTTCCGGCCAGGTTAATTAAATCATCTGTTCGACCAAGGATCTTAATATACCCATCGCTATCGAGCTCGGCCGCATCGCCAGTTTTAAACCAACCTGGTGCCTGATTGACGTAATTGAGATAACCCAGCATTCGGGTTTCCGTTTTAATTAAGAGAGCACCGTCTTCAATTTTAAAGTCATTAATGGCCTGATTAAATTTAAAGCGTGCAGGGTCTTTTTGATCGGTTACCGTTGAGAGGATTCCAATTTCGCTCATTCCATAAGTGTGTTTGAACTCAAGATGAGAAAGAGCTTCTTTTATGGCGAGTAGAGAAGATGAAAGCGCAGGCTCAGAGCCATAAGCAATCTTCTTTAACGTTTTCATTTTGTCTTGATTGAAGGCCTTGGAGATCAACATTAGGTTAAGAAAACTAGGTGTTGTTTGAAAATAATCAATCTGCTCTTTTTCAATGAGCTCTGAAACTTTCAAAGGAGTCATTTTTTCTTGATTACTCACCAGAGTGTTTTGATGAGTAATTGCTTCCATAAGCGTTTCAATCCCTGCAATTGTGTCAGCGGGAGAAAAGGCCATGGTCGTATGAAAATGATTTTGAACCTGGTGATACTTTCTGACAAACGCTTCGGCGCTATGGCAGATGAATTTAAATTTATTCCCGGAAGTGCCAGATGTTCTCACTAAAAAAGGAGAGAGCTTGTCTTTAAGAGCTTGCAGAATAATAGGGTTATTGGTCTCACTGGTGTTTGTAACATCATTAAAATTTTTATCTGCAGGGATGTAGATAAAACTCGATTGAGTCTCATTTTCTAAAAGCGTGCGAAATTCAGGATCGACAAACTGATAAGTCGCCGACATGAACACGCAGTGCTTTTCTAATAAACATGAAACAAACTTAACGTAGGTCTGATAGTCGTTGGAAGCTTCCAGCACAAAAAGCTGCTTTAGAGTAAATGCCTTTTTTAAATGCTCGCGACTTTTTTTCAGGTCAGTGAAAAATTCACCGTAAGTCTTTTTTCCATTTTCAGAAATATTAAAAATTTTAGATGAATGTTCCCAGCTTTTGTATAGCTCTTCCATTTTATTTCAACTTTTCCGCGAGAAACTCGCTTAAAGCGAAAGCATTGGCAAAAGGTGGCCTGTCTCCATTGAGAACATTGGCCGTGGTGATTTCAATTTTTTTCTTCAACTGACTTTCAATGAAATTTTCCAGAAGAAAAACAAAACTCACAAGATTCAGCGAATCCAGCACAGCACCGGGAGGGCCATAAAGTGGAGTAGTGTCATTGAAGCTTTTAAAGTTAAGATTGGGAATTTCGCGCTCAGCTTTTGCGATCGCGGGCAAAACAATCTGCTTGTGGATTTCATCTACTGTCATGGCTAAATATTATCTGATTAATAAATTTGCTTTGTCTAGTTTTTTGGTACTATTTGGGTTATCACTTAGTATCGGACAACAAGGAAGCTATTTATGAAATCAAGACCCATTCACATCGTCGGTAACTGGAAAATGAATCAAACTCTGCACGAGATCAGCGAGTTTTTTATTCAGATGACTGCAATGAAAATGGAGCTGAAGTGCAAGGCGTGGATTGCTCCTCAGTCTCTGCATATTCCTATTTTAAAAGAAATCGCTTTTACAACTGGTGCAATTCAAGTGGGAGCACAAAACTGCTCGCATGCTGATTCAGGCGCATTAACAGGTGAGATTTCTCCGGCCGCTCTAGCTGATATGGGTGTAGAGTTTGTAATCATCGGACACTCTGAAAGACGCACTATTTTTAAAGAAGACAATGAAATCTTAAATCAAAAAGTATTGGCAGCTTTGAAACACAACTTAAAAGTCATTTACTGTGTTGGTGAAACACTGGAAGAGCGCGAATCAAACACAACGTTCAAAGTGATCGAAGAGCAACTTGCTGTTGGATTAAAAAATGTCCCGGCAGATAAAGCGCACTTACTCTTGATTGCTTATGAGCCAGTGTGGGCCATCGGTACTGGAAAAGTAGCGACAGCTGAACAGGCCGAAGAAGTTCACGCTTTCATCAGAGGAAAACTCACTCAAAATGCTGAACAGACCATCATCCTTTACGGGGGGTCAGTAAAGCCAGATAATATTGACTCATTGCTAAGAAAAGAGAATATTGATGGTGCGCTTGTTGGCGGGGCGAGTCTAAAGGCGAAGGATTTCAAGCAACTGTGTACAAGTGCTAGCGTAATCTAGCCAAAACTCTTAAAATAATTGGAAAAACACGGCAATTTTGTTATCTATTTAGGACATTTATTTTTTTAAGGACAAAAGTTCATGACTACAGCATTAATGGTACTTCAAGCAATTATCTCAGTTCTACTTATCATCACTGTTTTACTTCAATTCGGTAAAGGTGCTGAAGCTGGATTAATGACTGCTGCTGGTTCTGAATCAATCATGTCGAGTTCAACTCGCGGTAACATCATGACAAAAATCACTGGTGTTCTAGCTTTCTTATTCCTTGCTAACTCAATCTACCTAGCTCGTCTTCAGGATTCAAAATTCCAAAAATCAATCCTGGATTCTGAAGCTCCAGTTTCTCGTCCATTAAACTCTGATGCTACAACAGCTCCAGCGCCAACAACAACGGCACCAGCTGCACCAGAAACGACGGCGCCAGCAACTACGCCTGCGACGAAGTAAGAAAGGGCGGCACCATGGACGCGGCCACCAGAAACTTAATCGATCAAGAGTACGCACATTTAAAGACACTTTATTTTAACTCGGCCTATTTCGGGCCTAGTCCTATTCGTGCGAAAGAAACCATCACGAAGGCGATGAACCGCGAATTAGATCCGTCGTTCTATGCTTACGATGATTGGATGAGTATTTCAGAAAAACTTCGTGTGAAGTTTGCTGAACTCATTCAAGTCTCTCCGGATATGATCACTCACTCAACATCCTCGTCTGATGTTATCAATATCATCGCGAATGGATTTATCTTCGAAAACGGAGATAGAGTCGCGGCGATTAATAAGGATTATCCTTCTAATATCCTTCCGTGGATGCTGGCCCAAAGACATAATAAATTCACTTTCGATATGATTGACCTGGGAAGCGAAGTTGTTCCCACTCCTGATTGGCTGGAGAGAAACCTTAAGCCTCAGACGAGAATCTTCAACATGTCATACGTGACGTTTGATACCGGTAAAAAAATGGACCTGGTATCAATTGGAAAATTCCTAAAATCAAAAGACATTCTTTTTGTTGTTGATGCCACTCAGGCCCTTGGTGGGATGGAGATCACGGCGGAAGAACTCTCATACATTGATGTCCTGACAGTCTCTTCATACAAGTGGATGCTTGGACCTTATGGACACGCCTTTGCTTATTTCAGCCAGAGAGCGCAGGATTCAATTTACCATCTAAACGCTAACTGGATTCTAAGCCCGAACTCAAAACAAGTTTATAACCTTCTGGACTATACAACTGAAACACTTCCGGGTGCTCGTCAGTATGATAGAGGACAGGCGGCCAATCTTCTTTGTTCTGGGTGCCTGGAAGGAAGTTTAAGTTTCCTTCAGGAAATTGGCCTTTCGAACATCAGAAAGTACAACGCTGAAATCAGAGACTACTTCTTAGCGAATTACCCGAAGAAAAAATACAACCTGGTTACACCTCTTGATCACATGGGAAATATCGTGTGTATGAAGTCGGTGAGCGGAGACAGTATTGCGCTTGAAAAAGAATTCAAGGAGCGCAATATCGACGTGTCTGTTCGTCAGGGGAACATTCGTCTATCTTTCCACGTTTTCAATACCAAATCACAAGTTGAAGAATTGATTAAGGGAATGGATATTTAAACTATCCGACTTTCTTTTTGATTTTTCCAAACGACTGGGGCTTATCTCCGGCACCGAATCCTTCTACCTTATATCCTCTTGGGTTTCTAAAAGGTAAAACGTTTTGCGGCTGACATGGATCGAAATCTTCAGGAAGCTCTTTATTTAATTTTCCATTGAACACTAACTGCTTCACACTTTTTGTGAACACTTCAAAAAGTTGTGGGTCGAGTTTTTTCCCAACCGTCTTGGCCATAACTGTGATGGCGTCTTCAGTTGAGAGCACTTCGTGATAAGTTCTCTTCGTTGTAATGGCATCGAAGAAATCGGCAATCGCCGTTACACGAGCAAGCAGGTGAATGTCTGCTCCTGAGAGTTTTCTCGGGTAACCACTACCGTTGAAATTTTCATGGTGTTCGTACACAACACGCTTAATGATGTTGAAGTCGACACCTTCGCAGTCACATGGATTTTCTGCCAGAAGCTCAAACCCGAAGGCCGGGTGAGTTTTAATGATATTGAATTCTTCGTCTGAGAGTTTCTCTGGTTTGTTGATGATGTCGGTAGAGATTTTAATTTTACCGATATCGTGAAGAAGCCCACCAAGACCGGCCATCACGATTTCATCTTTCGTTGCATTTGGTTTTGCCGCTCTATAAAGAGAGATGCAATACATTGAGACGTTAATTGAGTGATCGTAAGTATAAAAGTCGTGGAAGCTCAAAGAAGCAATCAGCCCTTGAAGCTTTGAGACGTCGTAGTCTTTAATCACGTCAACCATTGATTCAACGGCAACTTTACATTCAGAAATAGTTTCTGAAAGAAGCTCGGTAGTAAACTCTTTATCTTTATCAAAGAGTTTATCGAGGTAGTGAATCGCTGATGATTTAATGACTTCAGTTTTCGTCGTGTCAGCGACGCCGCTGATTTGGATTAAACTCTTTAAATAGTCTTCGCGCTGGAATTCATGCACGTAGAGCTGGAAGTATTTTTTCTTAAAAAGCTTCAGGTCCTCTAAACTTAATATATCGTTTTTGGGATAGATGCGAACAAAGCGTTCACGTTCTGAAGAGGCCGAAGAGTTCACATAAAGGTCATAGGGAATTGATTTATCCAATACAATCAGATCAAAAGAAACTGAAAAAAAGTTATTCCCCATTTTGCTCATGCTAGTCATATCGGCGTAAGAAAGGGCTAATGTTAAAAATTGTACTGGATCAAAAGCCTTGGCTAATATACAGTATAGCAAATTCTCAAAGAGCCTGCTAAGTGGGCGGAAACACTCATATGAATACCCCGATTCTAACCAAAAAAGACCCATACGCGGCCCTCAGATACCCCGATTACCGATTCTATATTCTCACCAGGATCTTCCTGGCGATAGCCCTTCAGATTGAGGTGGTTAGTATCGGCTGGCATGTTTACGAAATTACCAAAGACCCGATGTCCCTGGGGATGATTGGCCTGGTGGAAATCCTGCCAAACTTTGCGGTGACTTTGTTTGCCGGCCACTATGCCGACATTTACGACCGAAAGAAAATTGTTATCTCATGTCTCTTTGTCGTGATGTTAAGTGGTATTGGCCTTTACACCATCACTCACATGGTTCCTGATAACAATCAACAGCTCTCACTCTTTTATGTGGTGATTGCGATAACTGGTCTTGCCCGCGGAACACTTTCTCCTTCCATGTTCTCTATTCTCACTGAATGTGTACCGAGAGAAATTTATGTCAACTCAACTTCATGGAGTTCTACGATCTGGCAGATTGCTTATATGCTAGGAGCTGGAGTAAGTGGATTTTTATTCGCTTACATTCGTTACGACGCTTATCTGGTCGTGAGCGCATTGGTTCTTTGTGGAATCATTTCATTTAGTTTTATTTCGCCGAAGCCTCACTTGATGACAAAAGAAAAGCGTGCACCGATGCTTGATTCTATTAAAGAGGGGATCTCTTACGTCTTTAAAAATCAGGTTTTTTTAGGCGCTCTTTCTTTGGATCTCTTTGCTGTTTTATTTGGTGGAGCCGTCGCTCTTCTTCCAATCTTTGCTAATGATATTTTAAAAGTGGGTCCTCAAGGTCTGGGCTTTTTAAAAGCGGCACCGAGTGCGGGTTCATTTATTATGGCCGCCATTAACATCTACTGGCCACCAGTGAAAAACACTGGAAAGAAACTGTTACTTGCCGTGTTTGGTTTTGGTGTGTGCATGATTATTTTTGCACTCTCTAAAAACTTTTATCTTTCAGTTTTCATTCTTGCTGTCAGTGGTGCTTGCGATAACATCTCTGTCGTCGTTCGTGGAACGATTATGCAGACTCTTGTACCTCCAGATATGAAGGGAAAGGTCTCAGCAGTTAACTCTGTGTTTATTGGTTCATCCAATGAGATTGGTGCGTTTGAGTCAGGGACGGCTGCGAAGATTATGGGCGTAGTTCCTTCGGTGATTTTTGGTGGCACAATGACACTCCTTGTGGTGATTTTTACAACATTTAGGGCCCCAAAACTTAAAAATCTCAACTTTGAGTAAATATCAGCGACATTTTTTTGACATCAATTTTTTATAAGATATAGTCGCCTTCGCTTATTTAAGAGCAAGGGGACTATATGAAATACTCAGCATCATTAATTCTGTCTTTGGCGCTACTGGCATCATGTGCACCGAAGAACTCTAATCAATCATCTCTGGATTTAATCGCCAGCAAATATTTCAGCATGAGACAACAGACTCCAACTCAATATGTGGGGATCGTTCAGTTATCTCATCCAGCTCTTTTAGCTGAAGCGCAAACAGTTGATGGTAAACCTGTTATCGATGAAGAGCTAAAGAAAGCGATTCTTGATGAACAAGAAGAAGTCATCTCAAGACTAAAAGACATCTCACCAGACATTAAGATCGTGGCAACATATAAGATGGTTTTAAACGCGGTAGCTTTCGTAGCTCCAAGTGAAGTGGCCGGCCAGATCGAAGGGATTGAAGGCGTTAATAAACTTATCCAAAACACAAACTTCGCTAGACCGCAAACTGTAGGTCTTGAAAAGAAAGTAACAGCGGCAATCGAAAGCCTGAAAGATAAAAACTCTGTATCGTTCATCGGTGCAGATAAGGCGCACAAGATGGGGATCTCTGGTCAGAAGATGAGAGTAGGGGTTATCGATACAGGTATCGACTACACTCACGCTATGCTTGGTGGGACAGGTAAAAAAGAAACTTACGATTCAATCGATCCTTCAGCACCAAACGATTTTTTCCCGAACGCGAAAGTTGTTGGTGGAGCTGACTTCGTAGGATCAAAATACTCTGCAGGTGGAGCTTCTCTTGAGCAACAAGTTCCAGTACGCGATGAAAACCCAATTGATGAAAGTGGACACGGTTCACACGTTGCCGGCTCAGTTGCTGGTATCGGTGACAACATCGTTTCATACTCAGGTGTAGCTCCAGAAGCTGCTCTATACGCTCTAAAAGTTTTCGGTAAAGAAGGAAGCACGTCTGATATCGCCGTTATCCAGGCCTTAGAATACGCTGCTGACCCAAGTGAGAAAATCGAACCAACAAACCGTCTTGATGTCGTTAACCTTTCTCTTGGTGGTGGATTCGGTAAACCAAAAATCCTTTACACTGAAGCGATCAAGAACCTGACAAAAGCAGGAACTATCGTTGTAGCTTCAGCTGGTAACTCAGGAGACAACCCATACATCACTGGTGCTCCGGCAACTTCTGATGAAGCGATCTCTGTAGCCGCTTCAATCGATTACATGCCACAAAACATCGCTGTTCCAGCTGTTGAAGTGTCAATCGAAGGATCATCAAAACTAGTTGAGAAAGTAGAAGGAAACGGAACTATCCCAGCTGATTCAAGTAAAGTAAGTGGTGCTCTTATTCACATCGGAACAGGTGTTGAAGCGATTTCTGAAGAAGTTAAAACTCAGGTTAAAGGGCGTATCGCTCTTATGGATCGTGGAGCAATCTCATTCGAACAAAAATTCCAGGTAGCTAAAGCTCTTGGTGCTTCAGGTGTTGTTATGGTTAACAACGTTGATGGGGCTCCAATCGCAATGGGAAGTGAAAACAAATACGATTTCCCAGCTGTCATGGTAACAAAATCTCTAGGGGACGCGATTAAAGCTGCTCTAGCGAAAAAATCAGAAGTAGTATTCAACTTCTCTCCAGGACAAATCATTAACCGTGACGACCTGATCGATACGATGACTAACTTCTCGTCTCGCGGTCCACGTTCAATCGACTCTTTAATTAAACCAGAAATTTCTGGTCCAGGAGCAAACGTTATTTCTGCCGCTTTTGGTACAGGTGCTGAATCAGTTCAGTTCTCTGGAACATCTATGTCAGGACCACACCTTGCTGGTGTTATGGCCCTTATGAGACAAGCTTTCCCGAAAGCTTCAGTTCAAGAACTAAAAGCTCGTGTCTTAAACACAGCTAAAATCATGATGGCAAACGGTGCTCACGTAGCAGTTTCTCGTCAAGGTGCTGGACGTGTTCAAGTTGAAGAAGCTCTTAAAGCTCCGGTTATTGCAATGCCAGCGACTCTTTCTCTTGGAGAAGTTCCAGTAGCTTCTACAAAGACAGTGTCGAAAAAAGTAACTCTAACAAACTCATCTGATAAAGATGTTCTGTTCTCTACAAGAGCGATCAACAGCAAGAACATTAAAGTGTCTCTGCAAAGCGCTCTAAAAGTTAAGGCAAAGAGCTCACTTACTTTCACAGTAAGTTTCACTCTTGCTCGTGAAAATGCTGCTCAAAATAACATTGAGGCAGACGGATTCGTGATCTTAACAAACGCAGACGATGGATCAAAAGTTTCTCTTCCATTCCTTGCGGTACTAAACAAAGTAAGTGACATCAAGGCTTCAGACCTTGTGACTCAAACTGACTCGAAAGTAGATAGAAACGGATCAGAAGTTAAAGTAACGCTGACAAACTCAGCTAAGTCTTCTGGTGATGCTCTGATCTTTAACCTTCTGGGAACAGATGAGAGAAAAACAGTATTAAATCCAAACAACATGTCAGCTTCAACTCTATGTGACCTTGAAGCAGCAGGGATTCGTATCATCGAAAAAACTGACAAAGGACAAACAACTAAGGTTCTTCAGGTTGGAGTGAAGTTATATGATGCTATGACATTCTGGCAGCCATGTGACATCTCTCTTCAGATCGACGCTAACAACGATGGAATTGCTGACCAGGAACTTCTGGCGATCAAAGCTAACTACGTAAGCGGGATCACAGCTGATATCTTTGCTTCTCTTCTTCTGGATGCAGAGATGGCAAGAAACCTTCGTATGGCGTTTGAAATGGACCCAGCGAATACTCAAGAAAACTACCTTCCGGCCATCCTCGATGCCCGTGAAATGAAATTCTACAACCACTCAAACGTAGCTGTTGTAGAAGCTGATCTTTCTAAGATTGCTAAAGGTAAAAACGGAAAAGTAGGAATCAAGCTTTCAGTAACTCACTTAGAAGCTGATTCAAAAGGTGACGACTTCTTAGCTAACCATGGTGAGAAGTGGCAATCGCTAAACCTTTCTGAAAACTCTCTGGCCTTCTACGATATGCCGGAAGTGGTAACAGTAGGTGCAAACGATCTTGAGCACGTGTCGATGAGAAGAGGTTTAGGGAACATGAGAGCTCTAATCCTTTACCCGCACAACTCGCCAGCGGCGCTTAAAGACCAACAGTCACAAATTCTTGTAGAAAAACTTCTTAAATAAAAAAAGGGCCCTCGAAAGAGGGCCTTTTTATTGACCACTCCTACATAGATTCAACATCTTTACTCACTGCGAACACGGGCAAAAGAAAATACAAATTCTTGACGGTTTTTGTCGCTTAGGGTAATTCTAAGTATTCGAATTTTATTACTTATTTCAAACATGGGGTACAGCAATGTTCAGTAGCACACTGATCAATTCTCCGATCTACGTTGGGGTTTTTGGTTTATTAATCGCCGCGTTTTTTTACTTCCGAGTAAAATCACAGCCAGGTGGAAACGAAACAATGGAAAGAATCGCTTCTTACGTACGTGAAGGATCAATGGCCTTCTTAGTTCGTGAGTACAAAGTTCTAGCAATCTACTGTGTGGTGGTTGCAGCGGCTCTTTATTTTGGTCTTGGAGCAGTTTCATCTGTTTCATTTATCGTTGGAGCTTTCCTTTCTCTTCTAGCAGGTTTTGCTGGGATGAAAGCAGCGACATACGCTAACGTTCGTACAACTCAAGCAGCTTCAACTGGATCAAAAGCAGCAGCACTTCTAGTTGCTCTTGATGGTGGTGCGGTTATGGGTCTTGCAGTAGCTTCTCTTGGACTTGTTGGTCTAGGAGTTATCTACGTTGTATTCAAAGACTCTGCTGATCTTTCAACAATCCTTCACGCTTTCGCAGTAGGGGCTTCATCAATCGCGCTATTTGCTCGTATCGGTGGTGGTATCTATACAAAAGCGGCTGACGTTGGTGCTGATATCGCAGGTAAAGTAGTAGAAAACATTCCTGAAGATGATCCACGTAACCCAGGTGTAATCGCTGATAACGTTGGTGACAACGTTGGTGACGTAGCAGGTATGGGAGCTGATATTTATGAATCTATGGTTGCAGCAATCGTTGCAGCAATGGCAATCGCTCTTACAATCCCGGCTGCAAGTTTAACAAATCTTGTAACAACTGCTGATGAAGTAGCCGCTCGCATGGCGGGTGTTGCTCTTCCTCTTCTTCTTTCAGCTCTAGGAATGGTTATCTCTATCGCGGTAATCTTCCTTGCGCGTATGTTTAAAAACTCAAAGCCAGCAACGGTTTTAAGAAACGCTCTAATTGTCCCACCAATCATTTTAACAGTTGCTTCATACGTACTTGTTCCAATGTTTGGAATTTCTCAAGGTGTAACTGTAGCTCTAGCGGCTGGTGCATTCTCGGGTATGTTCATCGGTCTGATCACTGAGTACTACACTGCTGGTAAACCAATTCGTCTTACAGCAGAAGCTGCTAAGACTGGAGCTGGTACAGGTGTTATTAGAGGTCTAGCTGTTGGTATGGAATCAACTGCAATCCCAATGCTTCTTGTTGTAGCTGCAGCGTATATCGCTGACAGATACTTAGGTCTATACGGTATCGCTCTTTCTGCTGTTGGTATGCTTGCTGGTACAGCTGTTGTAATGACAGTTGATGCTTACGGGCCAATCGCTGACAACGCTGGTGGTATTTCTGAAATGTCAGGTCTTGGAAAAGCAACTCGTGATATTACAGATGAACTAGATGCTGTAGGTAACACTACTGCTGCTATCGGAAAAGGATTCGCTATCGGATCTGCTATCCTAACAGTTCTTGCACTTTTCTCTGCTTTCACAATGGAAGTAAACCACGTAAGAGAAACGGCTGGTCTTGCTAAGATGTCACTTGAATTAACTTCTTCTGGAGTTCTTCTTGGTATTCTAATCGGATCAATCCTTCCTTTCCTAGTTGGAGCAACTACAATGACTGCAGTAGGTAAAGCTGCTCAGGCAATCGTTGTTGAAATCGCTCGTCAGTTCAAAGACATCCCAGGTCTTCGTGAAGGTAAAGCTGAACCTCAACCAGCAAAAATCGTAGATATCGCAACTCTTGCAGCTCTAAAAGAAATGATTCTTCCAGGTATCATCGCTGTTCTAGCTCCAGTTGTTGTTGGTTTCGCAATGGGACCTCAAGCTCTAACTGGGATGCTTGCAGGATCTCTAGCTGTAGGTGCTACAATGTCTCTATTCATGGCAAACGCTGGTGGAGCATGGGATAACGCTAAGAAGTTCATCGAAAAAGGTGGAATTCCAGGTCACCCAAAAGGATCTGACACGCACAAAGCTGCTGTTGTTGGTGATACAGTTGGTGACCCGTTCAAAGATACATCTGGACCAGGTGTAGCGATCCTAATTAAAGTTATGTCAGTAGTATCGCTTCTAATCGCTTCTTTAATTGCAACGATTGGATAGTCTTTCTACGAAAACTAGTTTTTAATAAAAGGGCCCTCGAAAGAGGGCCTTTTTTTTGGAGGCTTGATGAAGGTCATTTCCATTACAGCATTTGTCACTTTTATGGCACTTGCTATTTATCTTCTACTGCATGAAAGAGAGTTTATGGGAGAGAGCAAGCCCCGCAAACTTCAGCCCGTTTCCAAATCTAAAATTATTGGACAAAGACAAGAGCGAGAGCTCCAACCTTTTGAGCTTCAGCGACAACGTATTAACAATGAAGCCATCTTCAAGTTTGAAAACTCTGACACTAAAGAAACGTATGAGTTTCGCGAAGATGAAATGGCCGAGTTTGATAGTGCCTTAAAAACCCTGAAAGAAGTTAAACAAGAGATCAAAGGGGACACGACTGATCCCAATGTCATTAACAACACCAAGGTGATTAAAGAGTATTACGAAGTCGACTAGTCTTTCTTTGCAGTCATCTTTAAAGGCATAATAAATTTGTTTCCAAATTTGGCCTTAAGAGAACGATAGTCGTAGGACTGAAGTTTTTTCACCAGACAGTTTTTCACACTTTCATCCAGCTTGTGGACTTCATCGGCCACATCGACAAATTCCAGTTTTGACTTTGAATTGATTCCTACTGCAAGACAAGCATAATTGTCTTTTAGTCCTTGTGAGCAGCTTAGAAGATCTTTCTCTTTTTCCAGAAAGAAATCGACGGTGTGAGTTTGTAATTGATTGTGTTCATATAGAGTGATTTTCTTTTCGCGAGCTTCATCTCTTTTGTTGATATATTCATAGGCCTTAGGAGAACAGTTCTTCTTATCATGAAAGGTCATTGGTTTTGCAGTCGGCTCTGGTGTTGGAGTAAAAAGTGAGCAACCAGCAAACAGGGTCAATGCCATTAACATAAGTGATGTTTTAATAAGAACTCCTTGGATATGAATCTAGAAGTGAAACAGATCGACAGAATTTGTATAAGCTTTAGTTAAAACGTCATCCAGAGTGATGCCTTTTACTTCGGCAATCTTCTCTGCAATAAAAGGCAGGTAATAAGGGGCATTTTCCACTCCACGGTAAGGATCGGGAGTCAGGAAAGGGGAGTCTGTTTCCAGGAGCACTCTTTCAATGGGAGTGATTCTTAGAGCGTCTCTGACGTTTTCGGCATTTTTAAAAGTAATGATGCCGTTAAAACCGATATAAAAACCTTCATCTAAACAGAACTGAGCCAGCCCCAGGCCGGAAGTAAAACTATGAATAACGCCTTTTCTTTTAAGAGTCGTTGAGAAATTTTTTAAGACAGCAATCGTGTCTTCATCAGCGTCCCTAGTGTGGATAACAACTGGAAGGTTAAAATCGACAGCAATCTGCATTTGTTCTTCAAACGCTTTGATCTGTTCGTCGCGAGGAGATTTTGAATAGTAGTAATCGAGGCCAATCTCACCGACAGCAACGATTTTTTTATTCTCAGGATTTTTTAGATTGGCGATAACGTGAGCTTTGACTTCATCATTCCATTCTTTTCCTTCGTGCGGGTGAAGGCCTTGCGTGCAGTAAATTTGCGGGAAAATTTTAGAGATGGCGATCACTTCATCAAGGTTGTTGGGAGAAGTGGAGATGGTGATCATCTTTTCAATTTTATGAGCTTCCGTTTTCGCAACAACCTCTTCGCGCGAAGCTGCTTTTAACATATCCAAATGGAAATGGGTTTCGATGATAGGGGATGCTGGAATAGGAATTTCGCGACGACTTTTACTCATGGAAGTTATAGTAGCACAGTTGATGTGGGCTTTAAACCCCTAGGGTTCGACCGATTTTATCGAGGAATATATTGTAGGTAAAAGGTTTGACAATAATATGGCTAATTCCCATTGAGATGGCGGACTTTACATTATCCGCGTCGATAGTTCCCGAGATAATCAAAATAGGAATGTCTTTATATTTTTTTCGCGCCTTGAGTTCTTTAATGAGCTGCAGGCCGCTCATCCTAGGCATCACGATATCGACAATAATAAGACCAAACTCCTGGTTCTGAATTTTAGATAGAGCTTCCTTACCGTCAGAGGCGGTGACAATGCGGTCTTCTTCAATTCGCGATTTAATAAGATAATTAGACATTAACTGCTTAATCTCTTCTTCATCATCGATTAAAAGAATCGCTTTATTATTTAAGAACTTTTCAACAAGTTCATAAATGAGGTTAGCTTTACTATCTATTCTATCCATATCCATACTCATTCCATCTTTAGGTTTTATTATAACTCCATGTTCAAGATCTGCTAAATCGGAGGGGGATAAGTGTAAAGAACCGTGTGATAAGCGAAGCAAATATTGGAGATCATGAGAGAATTAAGAATGTGTATTTTCCCTCTGGACACGATTAATCTGCCAACAATTTGAGCAGAAAAATCAGTGTAAAAAAGAGGGCCTGCCTTTAAAATGAGCTTTTATTTAGACAGTTTAACTTATTGGATAAGCGTTCATTTTCTAGATAAAGACTCGCCCTGATCAGTATTTGTTCAAGAGGCCTTATAATGCTGACATGACAACAAATACTTTTAAAACAGCGGCTATGTTAGTAACCCTTGCGATGACTTCGCTTCCTGTTTTTGCTCACAATAATAACGATAATAATGATTATGCTTATTATATCGTTAGCCCAAAGAGCTGGAACAATAAGAAGGATGAATCGTGGCTTCGCATGACGAGTAAGTCAGGTGAAGTGAGCAATGTAACCTTTAATGGTTCGGTTCAAATTCCGGATTCAATTAAGGTGAATGCTGGTTTATTAAGAGAAGGACCTTCAACGGTTTATTTAGTATTTGATAATGTCCAGTGTAAGTACGAAACGAAAGTCACAAGATTCTTTTTTAATTTTACTTATCCTTTTGTTGCTTGTTCTGATGGATCCCGCGCGAAGGAAGACATTCGTGTGAATTCAAAAATCTCTTTATATCTTAAAGAGACAAAAGGTTTTCCAGCGACAGCGTACGCTTCAGTTAAAGTTCTAGAAAAATACGTCAAAGGTATCACTCTTCCTCAATTAGATTCTGAAAAAGGACAAATTCTTCGCTTCGACGGAGAGCTTTGGGTGCCGACTGATTACATTCCAGATGGACAGGCCGCAGGTGATGTTCTTGTTTGGGATGGAACAGGTTGGACTGCTTCGAAGTTAACCTCAGGTGGAGCAGGATCAAAAGGAGAGAAAGGAGATAAAGGAGACAAAGGTGATAAGGGAGATCAGGGGGAAAGAGGTCTAACTGGTATGGTTGGTCCGGCCGGTCCTCAAGGTCCAGCAGGAGCTGCGGGTGCAGCTGGTGTTGCTGGGGCCAAAGGTGATAAGGGAGATAAAGGAGACAAAGGTGATGTGGGTGCTGTTGGTCCAAAAGGAGCAACTGGTGCGACTGGCGCTGTTGGTCCGCAAGGCCCACAAGGTCCTGCTGGTGCTGTTGGGCCAGCAGGTGCAACAGGTCCACAAGGTCCAGTAGGTGCTGTTGGTCCGCAAGGTCCAAAAGGTGACACTGGTGCGGCCGGAGCAGTAGGTGCTCAAGGTCCAAAAGGTGATAAGGGTGATACTGGTGCAACAGGTCCTCAAGGTCCAGTGGGTCCTTCTGGTGCAATCGGTGATGCCGGTGCCGTAGGTGCTCAAGGTCCAAAAGGAGATAAAGGTGAAACAGGAGCAGTAGGTCCACAAGGACCACAGGGTCCTGTTGGTCCAGCTGGTGAGCGCGGTGAAACTGGTGCTGTTGGTGCGACTGGACCTCAAGGTCCACAAGGTAACAATGGTGCTGACGGAGCTGTAGGTCCTCAAGGACCGCAAGGGCCGCAGGGTCTTCAAGGAATCGCTGGAGAAAAAGGTGATAAAGGAGAAAGAGGAGAGCAAGGACTTCAAGGTCTGCAAGGGCCAGCAGGAGTGGCCGGAGCCCAAGGTGAAAAGGGAGACAAAGGAGACAAGGGTGAAAAAGGTGACCCAGGTCTTGTCAGCCTAACTGCTGGTGCAGGTATTTTAGGTGGAACAATTTCTGGTAATGGTGGAACGATTGCTGTGAATGTTGGTACAGCTGCCGGGCAAATTCCGGTGATTGGATCCAACGGAAGACTTCCAGCTTCAATTGTTCCAGATGCAGTTTCAAAAGTTGCTTTCATTAAAGACGTTAAAGCAAATGGTACTAACGGTGGATCGTGTGACTCATCTAAAGGGTGGGAGCAGGTTCGCGATTTAAATAATATCAGCGGAGACACATCATTTGTTTCTCTTGCTTCAAATCAATTCACGCTTCAAGCAGGTACATATGTGATTGAAGCCGAAGCTCCAGCTTACTTAGATGGTTTCCATAAAGCAGTCCTGGTTAATGCAGGAACTGGTGAGATGGTTATCTTAGGATCAAATGCCAGAAGCCATAACGTGGCCGGAGGTATGGAGCCCTCAAAAATCCTGGGATCAGTGACGATTACTGAAGCGACGACTTATGCTATTAAACACAGATGTGCCAGCACGATGGCCACTGTCGGTTTTGGTAGCCCGGTGAGCTTCGGAGTAGATGAAGTTTATACTCAGGTAAAAATTACTAAAGCGAAGTAAAATTAAATTTGGGTTAACATGTATGTATGAAATGCATGTTAATCCTTTTTCTTTTGTCTCCCTCAGCTTTTGCTATCGACTCAGGTGATGGATCTGATGGTGTTTGCAATATTTCTGGCGGGGCCGACACACAGATCACATCAGCAAGAAGAACCTATCAATGTAAATCATTAGACATCGATGCCAATTTAACTGCTTTTAGCGGCAGTGGAGGAGCTTTCAATGGTGATCCTTTAATTATTAAAGTTCAGGAAGATGTGACTATCCAGGTGGGTGTAACCGTTGATCTGAGCGGTGCGAATGGCAGTAACGGCTCAACTGGTTCTGTATCAAATGGCGGACGCGCAGGAGCTGGTGGATTTGCAGGTGGAAATTCAACGAACTCTATTGGTAGCAATGGAAACGGAAGCGGGGCCGGAACCGGCGGACAATATGGAACGGGCTCAGGGATCACCGATTCGTATGGTGGCGGTGGCGGTGGTGGAAGTTATAAGACCACTTCAGGAACTCAGCCTTCGGCAGGTAATGACAACGATAACAGTACAACTATTCCAGCAGGAACAAATGGAACGACATACGGACCCGAAAGCGCGTTTGATACAAGCTTTGTTGGTGGCTCGGGTGGAGCGGCCGGTGGAGCTGGTTTAGCATCAGGTTCAACAACTTGGTTTGGAAGTTCAGGTGGCGGTGGCGGCGGAGCGATTCGCATTATTGCCGGTGGTAATATTACCGTTGATGGGGCGATTGTTTCTAACGGTGGAAACGGCGGAGGTAATGGTTCGACGACAAGTAGTGGAGGCGGAGGAGCGGGCTCAGGTGGAGCTGTTTGGCTTCAGGCCGGAGGAACTCTGACTGTCAGTGCATCAGGCTCAATCAATGCCACTGGAGGAACGGGGGGAACTAACGATTCACTCTTCTCTGATGGATTTGGCGGAGATGGTGGAGACGGACGCATTCGTCTCGATGATGCTGATGGTGTCGTCACTATTGCCAATCCAGCTTCTGTATCACCAACTCCTTATAGCACTTCCTTTACTCCCACACCGATTTCATCAGGAACATCGGGAGTCTCGAGACAATACAGTAGTTCTGTTTCTTGTGCGAAGGTCGCACTGGATGAATCCCAACCTTCTTTTGTCATTAATATGCTGGTTGGTTTTTTAGCAGCGGCACTTCTTCATTATTCAATATCTAGAAAATCAAAAGTGTAATTGAACATCAGACCAAAACTCATGAATGAGTGTTTGTTTTCTTCTTTGGTAAAAGAGACATTGTCTACAAATACACCAGCTCCATAATGAGACTTGATTTTTACCATGGCATCAGCATGAAGAAAAAGCAGTTTCCCAAAACCTGCTTCAGCATTTAAATCAATAGCTCCTAACTTTGTTCTAATGAAAGCTCCAGCAATAGGGGAAGAAAAACCTTCATCGGCGATTTTTAAATTAGACTCTACATAAATCGTCTTTTTGACAAAGGCGATCATCGGCCCCCATGAAAAGCTATCGGACTTTCTGATCATCTTGAGATTTAAGTCCATGTCCATGAAAGTGATCTCTTTAAAAACTTTTCCTCGGGAAAAAGAAAAAGCAGGGGAGATCAATTGAAAGTATTTCATTCCTATTGGTTTTTGATAAAGAACAGACCAGCTATTTAGAACTATTCCACTGACTTCAGCAGAGTATTGGTCTGCTTTATTTTCATAACTCAATTGATGAGGCTTAAAAGCAAGTCTTAAATAGTGTTCATTTTCTTTTTTGACAATAGGAGCGACTTCGCTCTTAACTTCAATAACGGGAGGCTTTTCTTCAACGACAACTGGTGGTTCTGTTTTTTTCGGAGTACAGCCAATTTGAAGCATACGGCGTTTAGACGCATTTTCTTGCGCTTCTACTTTCCAATAATATTCACCCTCGCGGTTATCAAACATCTTGCAGTTGATTTTAAAGTCAGTCGCATTGACCTTCTTTGAAAGTAGAATTTGAGTGAATTCCAAATCGCGCGAGATGGAGATTTGATAAGTTTTAGTCTCAGCAATAGCTTCCCAGCTTAAGAGAGCTGAGTCCTCTTCTTCCGGCATAACAGCAGCACGATGTTTTGGTAAAAGAAGTTGAATCTCAACAGGCTCAGGTTTTAAAAGCTCAGGATTCACTTCAGCTTCTAAGGTTGAAATGCGCGAGAATTCAGTTTTTCGCCCCCAAAAATCCACATAAGAAACACGCCAGTAGAAAACACCCGGAGTGGCATTTTTCCAAATAACATGGGGGACTTCAGTTTCAATTCTCGTAATCAGAGTTTTAAGGTCGCTATCTTTATAAATTTCGACGATATAACTTTTTGCTCGGGAGTTGGCCGGTAGATCCCATTCAGCGACAGCTACTGGCCCTTCAGCGTGAGCTCTGCCGATAAAAAGATCAAAAATATTAAATGACGATGACTCTTCTAAATACTTCAGCTTGATTTTTAAGCTTGGAGTGATTTCCGGACGAGAAAGTGGAGGAGATGGTTTTATCTCAACACTCACCGGGCTTGAGTATTCTACATTTTCACCTTTTTTCACTTTTACTCGCCAGAAGTATCTTCCAGTATTGGCCAGGCTGGTTGAGGCATTGTTCGTGTCTACATCTTTAGCGACAATAATTTTCTTAAAGCCCGGGTCGTCAGAGAGCTCAAACTGATAAAGTGAAGAGGCTTCAACTTTGTCCCACTTAAAAGACACAAGCTGGTCTGGTTTTTCAAGCTCAATGACTGCGCCTTCGCTTGGCATTTGAGCTAAACGAAGGGGAGATTTGATAACAATTTTTCCGGCAATCTTATTTGAAGTCACTCCAGAAAGTGTTTCTCCTTGAACTTCCCAAGCATATTCGCCTTTATCTTTTAAGTTAATAGGCAATGATGTTTGCTCAGTTTCAAACTCTTGAACAATGTCGTCTTTAACTAAGCGGACTTTATAATGAACAGATGAAGGGCCTGTCCATGAAAGAACCTGTGAGGTCTGTTGATCGTTGTAATTTACTTTTTCCAAGAGCGGTGGAGTGATCGCAGTAATGCTCACGGGACGAGCTTCCATCACACTGAGAGAAAGGGGAGAGCTCCAAAGAGCAAGCGGCCTTTCTGGAGAGTCGATTCTGACTGAAACTTGATAAGTCCCAACTTCAGAAGGAGTGAATTCATAATTGTTTTTAGAAAGCTTAATTTCTTCAGTCTTTTTATCAGGAGATTCAAGTCTTAAAAGAAAGTTCGCAATATTATTTTTGGGCCAGCTGATAAAGGCCTTATCTGTAAGTTTGGGCCCTTTATAGAGAATACTTTCGCGGGCATTAACGACTAATGGGATTTCTTCAATTAAGGTAAAAGTCTTAATTGGGCCAGAAACCTGGTCTTTTCCCATGAGTCTCCAGAAATAAGTACCTGCTTCAGAAAAAATCAGAGTCTTTTGGTTCGCAGTTATTTCTTCAGAGTAAAAAATCTTTTTGAAGTTGGCATCTTTGGCAATGGTTAAAGTGGCCGGTGTATCATCGACGACAGATTTCCAAGAGAATTCAACTGAGGTATCTTTTACGAAGTAGTGTCGCAAATTGTGAGCAGGAGATTCAGGGATAAAAGGTATTGTTTTGACTTTAATATTTCCCGTTTTTAGATCCTGGATAACAACCTGGTTGGGTAAAATGTCCTGATCTTTCAGGCGGGCCTTTCCATCGAGCAGAAGAAATTTATTTTCGCCAGAACCTTGTTCGATTTGAATATTGGCATTATCCGACTTAAATGAATATTTTTTCCCGCCTAATTCAATATCCAGGTTAGGGGAGTCCTTGTTAAGTTTAGCAATCAGGTTTCCCTTGTCCAAACTGAAGGTGTTAGTCTTATTTACGGTCTTAATTCTAAGAAGTGAGTTTTCAAAAAGACTGATTTCCGGGCCATTAATAAAATTAATCTTCGCTGAAGATTGCCCGTGGGTGTAGATTTCATCATTTGGGGAGAGAGAGTCACCGGGTTGTACATCGGTCCATCCCTGGTAGAAATCGCGTTTTCGTTTGACGGTTTTGAGTTGCTCTACGATTGAGGCGACTTTCATTTCATCGCCGTTTCCCTGAGATTTAGGGGCGTAAAGCACATAAAGACTCATAAGTGCCAGCGCACTCATAAAGACGAGTAAAAAATTGTCAAAAGTCTTAAGTCTCAAAAATTTGCCGCATATTGGGTTTCTTCTAAGTTATTGTAACATTAAGCTACAAAAACTTTTTAGCTAGGAAGAATAATCTTGATTAGAAAAGTCAAATTTTCTTTGAAATACAAATTCGTTGTGGCGATCTCAGTATTGCTACTTTTGACGATGGGATTTTACCTTTCCTATGCTTTAAATATTTTTAAAGAAGACAAGGCCGCTGATGTTTATTCAATCGCACTTACGAATTCCATTTCCGTAGCAGAAAGAACAAAACTTTTAATTAACGAAGACACCAATCTTTTAAACTCACTTAAAGACAGTGAGAGTGGTGATGATATCGGCCAGAAGATGCAGACGATGGCCTCAACCCACGATGAAATCCTGGGTGTTGAGTGTCTGGTGAATAATGAAAATTACCTAAGCGCTAAGAACAATAAAAAACTGGCTGAGCTTACAGGTAATGATGAGGAAAAAATTCTTGATCAAGGTCATGGTGCTTTTGAGTGGATGAAGTCTATTCCAACTGGGACGACGAGAGTGGAGATGGACAGAGTGCCGGGTTTTCCTTCGCACTTCACCATCATTAAAGCATTGGAGCAAAACTTAAAATGTGCTCTACATATTTCCTATGAAAAGCTGATGCCTCTCATGAACGAAACACTTAATTACGGGACTTACATCCTGACAGGAAGTGGAAAGGTTTTCTTTAAACTCAACAATATTAATGTTCCAAAAGATTTAAAGAAGATTGTGACGGATCAGGCAGTGGTCGATATCGAGCAAGGTGTAAAAAAATTCGATGATAATGGTGTTGCCGTTATCAGGGCCTTCTCGAAGGTTCCAGGTCTAGAGCTTATTTCAATTACCGAGATTGAAGAGAGTAAAGCTTTCCTTGCTTCGAGTTTATTAATTCAAAAATCCCTTTTCTTTGGAATCCTGATCCTGTCGGTCGCCGTCATCGTCGGTATTCTTTTTACCAAGAGAATGACTAAAAATGTGCAGACACTTTTTGAAGCGACAACTCAAATGTCCCAAGGAAATTTCGATGTAAATCCTTCTGCAGAAGGAAATGACGAGATCGGGGCCCTGACAGATTCATTTATCGACATGAAAGATAAGATTCTTATGTTCATGGATGAGATGAAAGAAAAGGCGAGAATTGAAAGCGAGTTAAAAGTTGCTCAACTGGTTCAGAATTCCTTTTTTCCAAAACACGCGATGGTGAAGTCGACTTTCAGTTTTGATGGAAGGTATATGCCGGCATCAGAGTGTAGTGGTGACTGGTGGGGGTATTTTGAGCAAGGGCCTATCGTGACTATGATCGTCTGTGATGCCACTGGGCATGGAGTTCCTGCGGCCTTGATTACAGCGGCGGCCCACAGTTGCATTTCTACACTTAAAATTGATTCAGAAAAAACTTACATCTCTCCAAAAGTTGTTTTGGAGAAACTTAATAAAGTTGTTTGCTCAATGAATTCCGAAATCCTGATGACAGCTTTTGTCCTGGAAATCAATGAAGAGAAAGGTGAAATTAAGTATTCAAATGCCTCTCATATGAATCCTTTTTTAATTCATAAAATCAACGGTGAGTACACCAAAGAAGGTGTTGATCCGTTAATTGGAAATAACGGGGCGAGAGTTGGTGAAAAGATCACATCGTCTTATGAAGAAACATCAATGGCGATTGCTAAAGGCGACCGCATTATTATGTTCTCAGACGGCTTAACAGAGATGGAAGTTGAAGGGAAGGCCTGGGGACAGAGAAATTTCTTAAAAAGTGTTCTAAAGGGATGCCATCGTGAAGCGAGTGGACTGCTGAACGCTATTTTGGAAGATTTTGGAGAACATAGAAAAAATGCTCCATTGCAAGATGACATAACGCTTATCACGGTGAGTTTTGAAGGCCAGCGCGTGATTATTGAAGATAAAAATTCAAAGACCGATGACTCTTTATATGCCATTTCTAAATTAACAAATCAGGAAAACCTGGAGTTTTTAGCTGGCAATAAAATTAACCATCTTATTGGGCATAACACGCTGGACTTGAAACGTGAGATTCGCTTGGTGGAAGTGCTGGAGTCCAAAAAAGAATTCTATCTTCCAGACTATATAGATGCTGTCTCTTATACACATCTCCGAGCCCACGAGACGC